>DASVRY010000409.1:0-2386 GCA_036388395.1 Chthoniobacteraceae bacterium | reverse complement strand
TCTGCGGGGCGAGTCGCGTCGCTTCGGCGAAATGGAAGAGCGCCCGCTGGAAGGTCACCTCCTCAGGAACGCCCAGTTCATGGCGGAAGAGAAAGCTCACATTTGCGACGGTGAAATGGTGGAGGGCGTTGTCGGGCTTGGACTTCGAGGCGCGTTCGTAGTGCTCCAGGGCCTCGCGCGGTTTGCCCGCGGCGAGCAGCGCGCCGCCGAGGTGGGCGAGCACCACGTCGTTGTTCGGGTCGATCGCGAGCACCGCCTGCCACATTTCCGCGGCGCGGACTCGCTCGCCGATGCTCCAGAGGAATTCCGCGTGGGCGTTCAAGACTTCGACATTACGCGGATTTCGCCCCGCGAGATCAGCGTAGATGGCGTCGAGCTTCCGCCATTCGTCCGCGCCTGCGCCTCTGGCAAAGAGCGCGGTCTGGAGCAGCTTCGCCGCCTGGAGTTCCTCCTGCGCCGTGCTCGTCGGCTGCGGTTCACCAGCGGCTGACCCTCGAAGGACGAGAAGGAGCGCAGCCACCAGAGGCCGCAGTTGACGGTGGGGGTGAGAGCACATAGTTTCGCGTCGCCAGTTTGAAGCGTGAACATCCTCTCATTTGGTCAGGTCGCCATCCAAAAATCTGCTGCCCTCGCAGCATTGCACCTCGTCCACGGTTCTCTTCCTGCTGAATTCCACCTATGACGAAACTTGATTTCGGTGAAGCCGTCGACCTCATCGTCAGCGAAGATCCACGCTACAGCCGGGAGGCCTACTACTTCCTCCGGGACGCTTTGGATTATACGCTAAAGCAGCGGAAGAAGGCGAAAGAAGGCGGCGGTCACGTCAGCGGCCAGCAGTTGCTCGAGGGCGTGCGGCAGTACGCGCTGAAGGAATTCGGCCCAATGGTCCCGACCGTTTTCGACTATTGGCGGGTGAAGCGGTGCGAGGATTTCGGTGAGATGGTCTTCAGCCTCATTGGCGTCGGGATCTTCGGAAAGACGGAGCAGGATTCGAAGGACGACTTCAGGGGGATCTACACCTTTCACGAAGCGTTCGTCGCGCCGTTTGTCCCAGAGCGCTCGAGTGAACCTCGCAGCGTCTCCGCGAGCGAGGCTCCCGCTGAACTGCACTGATCCCGCGGTTTCTCGCGAGGCTGCGGCTGTGCGACCGGATCGCACAGCCACGCTCTGTTCCGGACGGCGGCTTGCACCCCGCACCTAAATACCTGATTGACTCTCCATGCTCGAATCGCCGTTCCAACGTTCTTCCGCCATTCCGCCGGGCACCGTGCAGTTTCCGCCGACCACGGCGCGCACTTACACGCTGCCTAATGGCCTTGGGATCATCGTTCAGGAGGATCACAGCGCCCCAGTAGCCAGCGTGCAGGCGTGGGTGGAGACCGGGAGCATCCATGAGGATCGGCATCTCGGCGCCGGCTTGTCGCACATCCTCGAGCACATGCTTTTCAAGGGGACAGAGAAGCGGGGCGCGAGTGAGTTTGCCCAAACGGTGCAGGACGCCGGTGGTTACATCAATGCCTACACCTCTTTTGACCGCACAGTTTACTGGATCGATATCCCGTCGAAGGGCGTAAACACCGCCCTCGAGTTGCTCGCCGATGCGATGATGAACTCCACGCTTCCATCCGACGAGTACGTGAAGGAGCAGGAGGTGATTCGCCGCGAATTCGCCATGGGTAATGACGACCCGGACCGCGTGGCGAGTCATGCGCTCTTCGATACAGCCTACCAGCAGCACCCATATCGGCACCCGGTGATCGGGCACTTCGATGTCTTCAATGGCCTCACGCGTGACGACGTGATGGCCTACTACAAGGCGCGCTACATCCCGAATAACATCTTCTTCGTAATTACGGGCGATGTGGATCCGGAGAAGGTGCGAGCGCAGCTTGCTGAAGCTTTCACTGGCTATCCGCGCAAGAGCCTGCTGCCGGTCTACATTCCAGCGGAGCCGCCGCAGATCGGCCGCCGCGAGGCGCATCACGAATTCGCGACCGAGCTCACGCGCCTGCACGTTGCCTGGCACGTGCCAGCGCTCACGCATCCCGACATCCCCGCGTTGGATCTGCTTGGCACGATTCTCGGCGGCGGACGGAGTTCGCGCCTGTATTTGCGCCTTCGCGAAGAGCTGAAGCTGGTCCACTCGATCGACGCGTGGTGTTATGCACCGGCGCATCCGGGGCTGTTTGGAGTGGATGCGATTCTCGATCCGGAACATCGAGATGCGGTGCAGGAGACGGTCTTCGCAATGCTCGCCGAGATTGTCGCCAATGGGGTGACGCAAGCCGAACTCGATAAGGCCAAGAAGCTGGCGCTCAGTCATCAGCTCCACGCGCTGACCACGATGCGCGGCAAGGCAAATGATCTGGGTGCAAACTGGCTGCTG
>DASVRY010000408.1:0-16891 GCA_036388395.1 Chthoniobacteraceae bacterium | reverse complement strand
TTTCTCCCTCACCGGCATAACCGCCGTGAGGGAGAAAAGCGCGTACAGGCTAGGATGTGCTTCCGCAAAGACGCGGGGCACGTAGCATCCATCGGACTCTCCACCCAATGACTCCCATCTCCCGCTCTCCTCGCTCTTTCCCTTCCTTCCGCAATGCTGCTCACCATACGGCGGCTTTGGCTCTCGCCTGCCTTGGGATCTCGTCGCATGCGGCGACGATCGAGAACCCGTTCCCTGAGCCGATAGCGAAGAGTGAGGTGCGGATCGGTTTACAAGCGATTGCCGATGGACTGGCCTCTCCCGTGCTCGCCGTTTCGATGCCGGATAAGAGTGGGCGTTTGTGCATTGTTGATCAGATCGGGAAGATCGTCGTCGTCGCTGACGGGAAACTGCTCCCGACGCCCTTGCTCGATGTCCGCCAGCGGCTGGTGGAGCTGAACAAAGACTTCGACGAGCGCGGTCTGCTTGGCCTGGCTTTCGATCCTGGTTTCAGCGACCCTGCAAGTCCCGGCCATTTGCGGCTGTTTACATATACCAGCGAACCGACCGCTGAACGCACCGACTTCCCTAATCCCCACGCGCAGGGCGTCGCGCCAAATCACCAGAGTGTGATTGCCTCCTGGAAGGTCAGCTCAGATGGCTCCGAAGTGGATCCTGGCTCACGCAAAGAGCTGATGCGGATCGATCAACCGCAGTTCAATCACAACGGCGGGATGATTGCAGTCGGACCGGACGGGTTTCTGTATATTGGAATGGGGGATGGCGGCGGAGCAAACGACATTGGGCCGGGCCACAATCCGGAGATCGGTAACTCACAGGATCTGAAGGTGGTGCTAGGGAAAATGTTGCGGATCGATGTGAATGGCAGTGATTCCCGAAACGGCGCTTACGGAATCCCGAAAGACAATCCATTTGCCTCCAGAGCGGGAGGCGCCGCAGCAGAGATCTACGCGCTTGGCCTGCGGAACCCGTTCCGCTTCAGCTTCGATGGTCCCCGCCTGATCGTGGGCGACGTCGGACAGAACAAGCTCGAGATGGTTTATGAAGTTGGCATGGGTGGAAATTACGGATGGCGCGTCAAGGAAGGGAGCTTCCAGTTCAACATCAACGGCACGATCGAAAACTTCACGCCCGGGGCCGCGCGGCTGACAAACCCACTCCTCCAATACGATCGCGACGAGGGTACATCCGTCATGGGCGGCCATGTCTACCGCGGGAAAGCCATCCCCGCTCTGAGTGGACGCTACGTTTTCGGGGACTACCAGAAAGGCGGGACTGGAACCGGGCGACTCTTTGTCGGCGACCTCTCCAAAGGCACGCTCCAGGAGCTGCGGATTGGCGCCGACGAGCGGCCGCTTGGCTTCCTTCTGAAGGGCTTTGGCCAGACTCTGGACGGAGAACTCTACGCCGTGGGCAGCGCTCAGGCGGGCCCCTCTGGCACTCGGGGCGTAGTCGTGAAGATCGTCCCCTCGGAATAGCGCGGCGGCTGTTGCCGCCGCGCTATTCGTCACGAGCGGGAAAATTACTGTTTGGTCGAACTCGCGCGCCGGGCTGCTTCAGCATCCGCTGCCGCAGCTCCGGTCTGTTCCGTCCCAGTGGTCGCAGTCGCGGTCGTAGTAGTTGCAGGCGTGGCGGTCGTGGAAATCGCCGTTGTCGTCGCTGGGGCCGTTGTGGCACCGGTCGTTCCTGATCCGCCCGAGGCATTCACCAGGCGGCCATCGAACATCAGAATTTGTGTCGGCCTAAGCGTGAAGGTCCCGCCTCCTTGAGGTGTCACTTTCCCGTCAGGGGCGACGCGCGTTCCATTCTCGAGAGCGATCTCTTTCTGCAGCGTCTCGGAAACACCATTGCGCGTCACCAGCACCGCCGTGCCAGAAAGAGTGATTCCATCGCGGGCGGAAATTCCGACGTCATCGCCAGTCGGCTTGGCTGAGCCGGTGCGAACTTCTGTCGTAGCGGCGGTGGTGGTCGTGCTCGTCTGGGCGCCCGTTGTGCCGGTCGTTGCATCGGCGGCTTGGGCCGAAGAGACCGTGGTGAGCAACCCGGCACTGGCGAGGGTCGCGAAAATCGTCTTGATCGTATTCATACCGGAAAATCGCCGCGGGTGGGCACGGCGGCCTTGCTCTTGGAAGCTCGACCGCACCCTGCAATGAGGCGTCCACCGGATGCTTCTTCCGAAACTCAGCTTGCGGATTGGAGAAAATCAACGAGACTGAGTATCCGATTGGTGCGCAGCACGGTAGATCGTCAGAAGGATTTTTCCTTAAGTGGTGATTCGAAACCCGGTTCCCGGGAACGGCTTCCCGCGGCAGTCGGCCCAGCTTGTCACGACGTTGTGAAGCGTCCGGCAGGCACCGTTGACTCCAAATCCATCTATGGCCGCAGAACAGTGTATTGAAACCGAAGGGAAGATTACTTCCGTGCTCGCAGGAACTATGTTTCGCGTGGAACTTGAAAACAAACATGAGGTCCTCGCCCATATCTCCGGGCGGATGCGGAAGCGCTTCATCCGCCTCACCACGGGCGATCGGGTAAAGCTGGAAATGTCTCCCTACGATCTCAAGAAGGCGCGCATCGTCTACCGTCTCGGCTGAGGCGAGTGTAAAATTCAAGCTCGCGCTTCGGAGGTGCGCCAGCGCCCCCAGTGCATTTGGCCCCCGGGCGATGGATTGAGTGTTGAGTGTTCGGCACCGGATGTTGGATGTTCTCCGCGCCTCCATGCCCGACGAACCTGCGCCTTCACCTTCGCGCCTTCCTCTTTTTCTCTACGCCTTCCTGGCAGCGCTGACGCTGCTCCGGCTCATTCTGATTGCGCAGTTCGAGCTGACGCCAGACGAAGCCTACTACTCGATGTGGGCGGAGCGGCTGGATATCTCTTATTACAGCAAAGGCCCCGGCATCGCGGCGACCATGTGGGCGGGGACCCACCTCTTCGGGCTCAACGAATTCGGCATTCGCTTCTTCAGTCCGCTTCTTTCGCTGGGAACGAGCCTGCTGATCTTTGGCTTCGCGCGGCGGCTCTACAGTGAGTCCGTAGGTCTTTGGACGGTGCTCATGCTGCAGTGCGTGCCGATCTTTCAGGCAGGCAGCCTGCTCATGACGATCGATCCGCTCTCGATCTTTTTCTGGACCGCGGCGCTCGTCACGACCTGGCGCGCGATCGAGCAGGATGGACGCTGGAGCTGGTGGTGGCCGGCGACAGGCGCGCTGATCGGTGTCGGCTTTCTTTGCAAATACACCAACGCGATCCAGCTCCTGTCGATCCTCCTGCTCCTGCTCTTCACGAGCCGTTATCGGCGTGAGCTGCTGCGACCCGGCTTCTATTCGATGCTCGGCGCTTTCCTTCCATTCCTCCTCCCGCCGGTCATCTGGAACGCCCAGCACGACTGGATCACTCTCTCACACCTCAGCGCCCGCGGCGGTTTGCAGAAGGCTTTCAAGATCGACTTCGGTGAGTTCTTTACCTTCATCGGGCAGCACTTCGGCGCTTACTCTCCCTTGCTGTTTGGCGCTCTGCTTGTGGGCGGGGCGTGGGGGTTTGTAAAAGCACGCCGGTCTTTCAAAGCGCGGTTCCTCCTCGCGTTCGCTCTGCCGCTCTGGGTGATCTACCTGTGGCTCGCGCTAAAGCAGGCCGGCGAGGCAAACTGGACATCGCCCGCGATGGTCTCCCTCGGTATCCTCGCCGTGGCCTGCTGGTATGAACGAGCCGCCGAGCGCACTTGGCTGCGGACATTTGCCGTCGTTGCGCTGGCTTTAGGGTTTCTCATCAGTGTCGCAACCCTCAACACCGACCTTCTCCGCTCGGTTGGCGTCCCCTTTCCCTACAAGCTCGATCCCAGCAAGCGCCTCCGGGGCTGGCGCAGCTCCGCGGAGCAACTCGAGGCGCTGCGTGCCGACTTTGAGAAAAGCCACGGCGCACCACCTTTCCTCATCGCAAACAGCTACGGCACAGCGGCGAACCTCGGCTTTTACCTCCGCGACAAGCGCCCCGCCGGTCCCGGACACCCGCCAATCTATTTCCCCGAGTCGCCGGCGATCGAGAATCAGTTCTCCTTCTGGCCACGTTACGACGAGTTCGTTTCCGTGCCCGCCGATCAGCTCGATCCAAACGCCTACTTCACGGAGCAGCAGGGCATCAATCCGTTCCACGGGCGCAACGCCCTTTACATCACCGATCGCGCGGAGGAAAAAGCGCCGTCAACGATCAAGGAGGGCTTCAACCGCGTGGAGATGATCGCGGTAATCGATCAGAAAAGGCGTGGGCTTCCGCTGCGGCAATGGCGGGTCTTCGCTTGCTACGATTATCGCAGTCTTCCGCTCTGATCCGGCGCACTGCTGCAGGGAGGCGCGGCGGCTGCTTTAGGGAAAGGATGCCCCTGCTCCGGACGCTCTTCACCCTGGTTTGCGGACTTGCCCTTCAGGTCGCCGCGGCACCACCGCCGATGACCGCCAAAGACGTCGCGCTGCTCATCCGCACGGCGACGCCGGAAGCCGACATCTTTGCCGAGGTCGAAAAACGCCGACTGATCAGCCCGGTCGATGAAAAATTTGCCGCTACGCTCAAGGAAAGCGGCGCGCCAGAAGCATTCATCGCCAAGTTGAAGTCCGGCGATTACTCCCTCTCCTCAGCCGCCGCTGCTGCAGCGCAAGCCCGCGCTGGCAAGCTCCAGAAAGAAGCCGCGGAGGACGCTGAACGAAAGGCCGCCCTGCGCGCGGAGGCCCTGCGCAAGTCTCCCGTCGCTGGTGGCCTCAGTGTGCCGCAACTGATTGCCAACCGGCTCGTGAGCTTCGAGGGATCGCAGCTGCGACCTTATGATTCTGCTCGCATTCAGCCGGTGCGTATCTTCGCCTTTTACAGCTCAGCCGGCTGGAGCCCTCCATGCCGAAAATTCACCGCACGGCTGGTGGCTTGGTATCAGAAGATCAAGAGCAGCCATCCAGAGTTCGAGCTGATCTTCCTCAGCGCCGACCGCGACGCCTTCAACATGCAGGCCTACATACAGTCGAGTAAGATGCCTTGGCCCGCGGTGAAGTTCGAGGAGCGTGACCAAACGCTCGCGCCTTTTGTGAATACCAACATCCCCTTCCTACGGGTCGTGGACGCTGACGGAAATCCCGTGGTGCACGACGGGAAGGGCGCCACCAATCTCGCGCCTGAGCAGGTGCTCGCCGCTTTGGAAAAGGCACTGCAGTAGCAGGCAGCAACATTCGAACACCGCACTGAAGCAGCAAAGTCCGTAGGTGGCGTGAGGCGATCGAAAAATCAGCGACTGCGATGCACCGGACCGGGAGGTCCGCTGCGACAGACCAGAGATCTGTGCTCCCCATGACCAGGCTCGCGACGCGACTCCGAGGGAGCACAGGTCTCCCACCTGTCGTTCCTCACCTCCGAGCGAGGAACACCGCAGATTGTCAACCGGCAGCGTCGGTCAAAGCCGATGAACCGCGTCGCGCAGTGGATCCAGAACGCCACGCTCATTGAATGCAGCCGGGAGGATTCCGCTTTCATCTACCCGCTGGGCGCTCTTTCCTTCTGCTCCCATGCTTTCCGTCGTCATCCCCCTCTACAATGAGGAAGACAATGTCGCCGCGCTCCAGCGCGAACTCGCCGCTGCCCTCAACGGGCGCGAGCACGAGATCATCCTCATCGACGATCGATCAACGGATCAGACACTCGCCCGCATCGAGCGGAGGCCAGAGGTGCGGGTGCTCGAGTTCGAGAAGAACACCGGTCAAAGCGCCGCGATGTATGCCGGGATCATGGCGGCGCGGGGCGAAGTGGTCGTGCTCCTCGATGGCGACTTGCAGAATGATCCTGCAGACATCCCCCGGCTCGTCGAGGAGATCGAGAAAGGAGCGGATCTCGTCTGCGGATATCGGCGCAATCGCAAGGACACGTTCTCCAAGCGCCTGACTTCCCGCTTTGCAAATTTCGTCCGGTCCCGCTTCACCAAGGATGGCGTGCGGGACACCGGCTGCACGCTCAAGGCGATGCGACAGGAATGCCGCGAAGCGCTCGTCCCCTTTTACGGCATGCACCGTTTCATCCCAGCATTGGTCAAAGGCATGGGTTACCGACTGGTGGAAATTCCGGTGAATCATCGGCCCCGCACGGCGGGCGTGAGCAAGTATGGCTTCGGCAACCGCGCAATTAAAGCAACCATGGATATGTTCGCCGTGCGCTGGATGCTTTCCCGGCAGCTCAAGATCCGGGTGAAGCCAGAGACGCTTCCGGCCCCGGCAGGCAGAGCGGAGAATTAACCGCGAAGGCGCGAAGGGCGCGAAGAAAAGACAAGGATAACCGCTACGGGCGCGGCGATTCAAAACCCTAGTCCCGTTGCGTCCGCTGCGGTTTTCCTGCCTTCTCCTTCGCGCTTTTCGCGGTAATCCTCAGCGCTGTGCGGAACCAAGCGCCCGCTCCAGATCACCGGGCTGATTGTAGTTCCAGTAATCGATCCGGAGGCTCCGCTTGAGTTTCAGCACCCCGCCATCCAGTTGGTGCCATTCGCGCAGGACGTGGGGCGGTTTGCCGTCGACGAGGAACTCGTCACGAGGAAGTCCGCGCTCCCTCTTCCCTGGCGCGCGCGTAAGCACACCAGCATCGCTGGGCGTCACAGTCACCTGGATTTCCCCGCTCGCGCTCCGACTCCAATCCACTTTTGCCTTCTGAAATGCGATGTTGTCCTTCTTCGAGCCAATGATCGACGTGGCGAGCTGGATTTCGAAGGTTCCGCTCTCCCCGGTAAAATCAATCGTGCGCACGCGCATTGGCAACTCGTCGTAGAAGATTGCGCCAGCAGGCGCATGGATCACCTCACGACCTCGGGCCATGCCTTCCCAGTAAGTCCGCCACTCATAATGCCAGCCGGGGCGCAGCCATCCGCCCACTCCGCTTCGCGCGAGGAATTCTTTGTAGGTATTGCCGCATGAGTCGTTGCTTGTGAGCGTCGCCTTGACGAGCTGCGCGTTGCCAGTCCGCCAGAAGGCGGAGTGCATCTGTTGATAGACATAGATGCCAGTCGGGATGCGCAGGATCTGATTCAGCTTCAGCACTGGATATGTCGCCGACTTGCTTCCCGCCTCCGCCTTCACCATCTCCTCCGCGGAAAATGGTTCCCGCACATGGATATGGATCACCTCACTCGCGCGGTTCGCGCCATACCGCGCCTGCTGCGCGTCGTAGATATTGAACTCGGCCTTGCCGTCCTCCCAAAGCGGGTCGTGCAGCCACTTTGCCGAGAACTGCGCCCGCACCTCTCCCCCACCCAGGCCAATAAGCCACAGCAAGGACAAGAGGCAGAGCTTCATGCCTCATAGATCAACCGCGATCGGCACGAAGCGCACGAAGTTTCCGGCTGCCTTTCGTCTTCTCTGCTGCCCGCGATCAGCGAGGCGACTCTCCTTCGAAGGATACAGCGGGAAGCCCGCCGCTTGCACCCTCCCGGCCAGCCGCTAAGCTAGGCCCGTGAGGCCAAAGAATATCCGCGATCTGCTGCACAAGAAGCCCTTCGTGCGAGTCCACTTCCATGCGAGCTCCGTGCTGACTGAGGAGGGCGCCAGCTGATGGCCGTCGCCGGACTCGATCTCGTCGAAGAGATCCTCGAACTGAAGCGCGAGCGGAATGCAGTGATTCTCGCGCACAACTATCAGATCAAGGCGATTCAGGATCTGGCGGACTTCGTTGGCGATTCGCTTGGCCTCAGCTATCAAGCAGCGGAGACAGACGCAGAGGTGATCGCTTTCTGCGGCGTGCACTTCATGGGCGAAACGGCGAAGATCCTCAACCCGAAGAAGCGGGTCGTAATTCCGGACATGGACGCGGGTTGCTCGCTCTCCGATTCATGCCCACCGGAAAAGCTCGCGGCGTTTCTCCAGCAGCACGCGGAGAAGAACTACTACGTCATCGCCTACATCAACTGCAGCGCCGGCGTGAAGGCGCTGAGCGATGTGATTTGCACGAGCGGCAACGCGGTAAAGATCGTCAACGCTGCCCCAAAGGATCGGAACATCCTCTTCGTCCCGGATCAGAATCTCGGCGCGTGGGTAATGGAGCAAACGGGGCGGCCCATGGAACTGTGGCGGGGGAATTGTTACGTGCATGTCGAGTTCACCCGCAACAGCATCGAGCGCGCGCGTGCGGAGCATCCCGGAGCCCCAGTCGTCGCGCATCCGGAGTGCACGTCGGCGGTGCGAATGCTCGCGGACGAAGTCTGCTCGACGGAGAAGATGATCAGCTACTGCAAGAGCTCGCCAGCCGATGCGTTCGTTATCGTTACAGAATCCGGGATGCTTCACCGGCTGCGGCGCGAGATGCCGGAGAAGACCTTTATCGCCGGGCCGACCGATTCGTGTGCGTGCGCAGATTGCCGTTACATGAAGATGAACACGCTCGAAAAGCTGCACGATTGCCTGCTGAACGTGCGACCCCAGATCATCATCCCGGAAGAGATCCGGGCACGCGCAGAAATCCCGATCCGGCGGATGCTTGAGCTGAGCCGCTAACTGTGGTTCCGTGCGCGCCCAATGACTGTTTCGCGGTTTTCGCTATTCCCTTTCCTTGCGCTGGTGACCTTGCTCGTCGGCGGGTGCGGCTCGAAGCCTGATCCTGCGGCGACGGCGACACGATTCTTCGAGCTGATCGGCAACGGGAAAGCGCAGGAGGCTTATGACAGCGCCACCTTCGGCTTTCAGGCGCAGCAAACGTCCAAGGTTTTCCAGCAAGCCGCCCGCGAACTCGGGCTGATGGAATTTGCCTCCGCACAGTGGGATGGTACGGAAGTGGATGGCCGCACAGCGAAAGTCCGAGGTGAGGTGACGACAAAGAGCGGAAAGAAGATCCCGCTGGTTGTGACGCTGAACGAGGAAGGCGGTCGTTGGCGGGTCTTTTCGATGAAGTCGCCCCGCGATGTGAAAACCGGCCGAATTGTGAATCACTTCAGCCTTGTCGGCAAAGGAGCGGCCTTCAAGGACCCGCTCAGTCAGCCGATGCCAGAAGAGAAGGTGATCAAGACAATGACCAAAGACACGTTGGTTCTCTTCAACGAAGCGGTTAAGCAGAAGTCTTTCACCGAGTTTTACAGCAAGGTCGCCGTGTCGTGGCAGCGGCAGTTGACCGAGGGTCAGCTCCAGCGCGCCTTCCAGCCCTTCATTGACCGGCAGGTGGACATCTCACAGATCGCGACGCTCGAGCCAAAGCTCGATCCGCCGCCTTTCATCGGCACGGATGGACTCCTTGTGGTAAGTGGCGAATACCCAGCGACGCCGCACAAAGTAGTGTTCAGGTTGAAGTTCATCTACGAGCTGCCGAAGTGGCGGCTCTTCGGCCTCGACGTGAACCTACAGAAGTAACGCTGCTCGCCAGACCCGGAGGGATTTAACCGCGAACAAGCGGAGGGCGCGAAGGGCCGGAAGGGGATTTTACCACCGAGAGCGCTGAGGGGTGACAAAGGGTGACAAACCGCGGCGGCCACAGCGCACGGGGCGGTAAATCAGCGCCGCGCCAGCGGCGGTTCTCAACACCCTCTCCCCTTCGCGCTCTTCGCGTCTTCGCCGTTATCTATTGGTGGTGCTGTTTACCCACGAATCGTGGCCAGCGCAGCCTGCAGCGATTCGCAGTCGCTGATCGAGACACACGGCGTGCCTTTGCGCGTGCGGTTGAGCAAACCCGCGAGCACGCCGCCAGGTCCGAGTTCGATGAAGAGGTCGCACTTTTCCTCATCGACAAGGTACTCGAGCGACTCGCTCCAGCGAACGGTTCCGGTCACTTGATCCTGCAACGAAGAACGAATCTCATCTGAATCGCGCACGGGCTCGGCATCGGTATTGCAGATCACTGGAAAGCGCGGAGTGGCCAGTGCCGTGCGCTCCAGTTCTTCGCCGAGCTTGAGGAAAGCAGAGTTCATCAGGCGGGAATGGTAGGCACCGGCGACGTTCAGCGTCTTCGCCATGCGGATGCCGTGCTCCTTCGCGAGCGACACGGCGAGCGCGACTTTCGATGATTCGCCGGAGATGACGATTTGCCCCGGGCTGTTCAGATTCGCCACATCGACATCGGTCTCCGAAGCCAGGGCGCGGACTGCGCTTTCATCAGCGCCGATCATCGCCGCCATGCCGCCGGAGGTCTGCTCGCAGGCTTCCTGCATGAACATTCCCCGCTCGGCGACGAGTCGCAGGCCGGTTTCAAAGTCGAATGTGCCGGCCGCGGTGTGTGCGGTGAACTCGCCCAGCGAGAGCCCGGCAGCCGCGTGAATCGCCAGATCCGGGATCTCATGCTGCAGCGCTGCGAGGCAGGCGAGGCCGTGGACAAACAGTGCAGGTTGACAATTGCGCGTCTGCGTCAGCTCCTCTTCGGGACCTTCAAATGTGATCTGCGTCAGTGGGCGGCCGAGAACCTCATCGGCGCGCTGAAAGAGAGCAGCAGCGGCTGGGTATTGCGCGACGAGATCTCGCCCCATACCCACGGTTTGCGCGCCTTGTCCGGCGAAAAGAAGTGCGATGCGTTGATTCATAAAGTTGTGCCGAGATAAAGAGCGCGCGCGGTGCGGAAAGCGGCGCGCTCGAGAAATTCTGCGCCGCGGCGCATGGCTTCGTCGAGCTTCACGACTTCATCGACGATTGGGCAGGTAAGATCAAAAAGGTCCCGCAACTCGGGCAGATCGGCCACGGAACCTGCAAACCCAAGCACCGGCTTCTTATATAGCCGTGCGAGGGCCGCGATGCCCGCGGGGCCTTTGCCATCGAGCGTCTGATCATCCAGTCGGCCCTCGCCGGTGATCACGAGATCAGCAGCCGCGATACGCTCCTCGAGCCGCAATGCCTCCGCCACCACATCGAATCCGGAGCGCACGCTTGCCTGACAAAACGTCATGAGTCCAAAGCCAATTCCACCCGCCGCCCCAGCTCCAGGTGAGTCGCGGAAGTCGCACTCGAGGTCCTGCTTCACCACATCAGCTAGATTCTCCAGCGCCAGCTCGAGCGTCTCCACGGTGCGTGCATCCGCGCCTTTCTGAGGACTGAAGACGCGTGCAGTTCCTCGTGCGCCGAGCAGCGGATTTTGGACGTCGCAGGCCGCGATCACCGTCGGTAGCTCGATTGCGCCTTTGACGTCGATCCGCGTGAGCGGGAGCAAGTTTCCTGGTATCGCCTCCAGCTCTTCACCGTCGCTAGTGAGGAAGCGGTAGCCAAGCGCCTCCGCCATCCCGATTCCGCCGTCCGTTGTGGCGCTGCCCCCGAGTCCGACGAGGATCGTTTTTGCCCCGCGCTTTACCGCATGCCGCATGAGCTGACCTGTTCCGTAAGTGGTTGCGCGCAACGGCTCGCGCTCCTCCGGCTTCACGCGCCAGTAGCCTGAAGCCTCGCTCATCTCAATCACTGCAAGCGAGGTCTCCGCAATCCAGACGTAACGTGCCTCGACGGTGCGCCCGAGCGGATCGTGAGCTTGTGTCTTCACCCATTCACCACCGAGCGCCGTCCGGAGTGCATCGGCAAAACCCTCGCCTCCATCCGCGATTGGCGAGAGTTCGATCTCCGCCTCGCGAAAAACTGCCGCAAACCCGCGCTGGATCGCCTCTGCTGCCGCTACGGCGGAGATCGAGCCTTTAAACTTATCCGGAGCGACAAGGATCCTCATGAATCGGGAGGGCGAGTGTCGATTGTGCGCTGCGGCTTTGGCAAGCGCAGGCACAATGGCTACGGCAGGGATCGGCTGCAGTTCTGAACCAGCCGGGATCGCGAAGCGGTGTAGCGCGTTCTACGCAATCTTGGGAGCGCACTCGCCTCGACTGCTGGTTTTCAGCCTCTCGCGGAAACGAAACTTTGCCCGATGAATCCCACGGGCGACCACCAAGAGGAAAGTTCATGCTGGCGGGACGCGAGCAGCAGCACTCGGAGCGAGTGCGCTCCACAGGCCATTTCCGCCGTGTTGTAAACAGGCGCTGCTACGAGACCGTTGCGGGCTGCACGCGGTTCGGGTAAGGTCCCATCGCTGCACCCGGAGGGGTGGTAGAGTGGTCTATTGCGCCAGTCTTGAAAACTGGAGAGCCGCAAGGCTCCGCGGGTTCGAATCCCGCCCCCTCCGCCACTGCGCCACCACGCATGTCGCAACCGCCTCCGCCGAAGCCCCAGCGCTCCTCCATCGGGCGGAAGGTCTACCTCGGCTTTGGCTCCGTGGTTCTCATGCTCGGCGTCATCGCCTACATCACGTGGCGCAGCACCCAGGCCTTCATCAACACCGCAGCCTCGGTCGCGCAGACGCACCAAACGCTAGAGATCGAGGAAAAGCTCCTGCGCCATCTCATGGAAATGGAGAGCGATCGACGGGGCTTTTTGCTCACGGGCGACGAGCAGCAGCTTGCGACCTTCGAGCGTTCGCGCCTCGCGCTGTGGGAGAGCGTGGCCGAACTCGAGTCGATGATCGCCGACACACCGGAGCAGGCCGCCCGGATCAACCGGCTGGAGAAGCTCTTCGGTCGATCACGCGCGCTTCAGCAGCTCGCTATTGAAGCGCGCCGTACCGGCGATATTGCGAGTGCTCAAGCGGCTTTCGCGGCGCCCGAGGCCGCAGCACTCCAGGCCCAGATCCGCGGCGTGCTGCAGGAGTTTGAAGATGCCGAGCGGGCCATTCTGGTCGAGCGGGGAAACCGCACCCGCTGGATCGGTCGAGCCACCACAGCCGTGATCGTGCTGAGTGCGATCATCGCTCTGGTCGCCGTAATCATCGCTGGGCGACTGATCTTGCGCGATATCGCAGCTCGCCGCCGCGCCGAAGAGGCGCTCGCGGATCAGCACAATCTCCTCAGCAGCATCATCGATGCGATGCCCGACCACGTCTACGTTAAGGATGTGAAGGGACGCTACATCCTCGATAATCGCGCCCACCGGCATTATCTCGGGCTCGCAGAATCGGGCGGAATCGAAGGAAAAACGGTCTACGACTTTTTCCCAAAAGAACTCGCCGAACTCTACGATGCAGACGACCAGAAGGTGCTCGAATCGGGCGAGTCGATGCGGCATCGGGAGGAACCCGGGAGCCCCGACAGCTCTGTGGACTGGCTGTCGACGACGAAGGTCCCTCTCCGGGAGGCAAACGGGCAAATCCTTGGCCTCGTCTGCGTCAGCTCCGATATTACGGAGCAAAAGGCCGCGGAGGAGAAATTGCGGCGGTCCGCTGCCCAGCTCGAGCGGAGCAACGCCGAACTGGCAAACTTTGCCTCTGTCGCTTCACACGATTTGCAGGAGCCACTGCGGAAAATTCAGGCATTCGGCGATCGCCTGAAAGTGAAATGCTCGGATGCCCTGGGCGATCTCGGACGCGATTACCTCGAGCGCATGCAAAATGCCGCGCAACGGATGCAGGTGCTCATCCAGGATCTGCTTAAGCTTTCGCGCGTCACCAGCCGGGCGCAGCCGTTCGAGCAGTGCGACCTTGCTGAAATCGCCCGAGCCGTTGTCACCGATCTCGAGGTGGCGATCGAGCAGACCGGCGCACGTGTGGAAGTCGGTCCGCTGCCTACGATCTACGCGGATTGCCTGCAGATGCGTCAGCTTTTCCAAAACCTGATCAGCAACGGACTCAAATTTCATCGCGCAGGTGAAAAGCCCGAGGTGCTGGTCTCCGGGAAGGTCTACCCAATGGTCGATCAGCTCCCCGGCCGCACGAGCCAGGCGGAAGTCTGCCGAATCATCGTGCAGGATAATGGCATCGGCTTTGACGATAAATTCGCCGAACAGATCTTCGTCGTTTTCCAGCGGCTTCACGCTCGGACGGAATACGAAGGCACCGGCATCGGGCTTGCCGTCTGTCGGAAAATTACTGATCGCCACGGTGGGACCATCGTGGCAAAAAGCAGCGACGGCCACGGGGCGACGTTTATCGTCACCCTGCCCGTGACTCAACCTGCCAATCCACCCGATGAATAAGACGATGCCGATCACAATTCTCATGGCGGATGACGACGCCGACGATCGTCGGCTCACGCAGGAAGCACTCGAGGAAGGTCGGTTGATCAACGATGTGCGCTTCGTCGATAATGGCGAGGAGCTCATGGATTACCTCCATCGCCGGGGGAAATTCGCGCCGCCCGTCGAGACTCCGCGGCCGGGGCTGATCCTGCTGGATTTGAACATGCCGCGGAAAGACGGCCGCACGGTTCTCAAGGAGATCAAGAGCGACCCGGATCTGCGGCAGATCCCGGTGATCGTGCTGACTACGTCGAAGGCGGATGAGGATGTCTACAAAAGCTACGACCTAGGGGTGAATAGCTACATTGTGAAGCCGGTGACCTTCGAGGCGCTCGTCGATATCCTCCAGACGCTGGAGAAATACTGGTTCGAGATCGTCGAACTCCCGCCGACCCGACAGTAGAGCAGCAGGCGCTCCGGTGCGCGCGCGGCACGAGTTTTGACTTGTCGCCAGCACCGCAAGATGCGAATCGCGGCAGATGGATATGCCGCCTGTCTTGCCGCCCCCGCTACCTCGGAAGTCTGGAGCACTCGGCGCAGTCGCGCTCCTCTTTGCGGCCGGCGCAGTGCTCGCTGCTGGCGCGCTGTTCAGTTTTCCAGAAGAGCGGCTCGGTCTCCGACTCGGGCTGCTGATTGCGGCGATCTTCTGCGGTGTGGTCGGGGTGGTGCTCTCCATCGTCGGTATGACGAAGGGCAGCGGGAGCCCCGCGCTAACTGCTGCGGCCCTTGTGCTGAATGCTGGGGCACTAATTACCGCCGGTTACTTCGGGGAGAAAATATCGGAGCAGGTCGCGGTGGAATTGCCGGCGATCATTCGCGGGGCCACAGCGCAGGATCACTCCGATGAAACGGATGGTTTGGAAGTCGCCAGCCAGCCAATTGTGCAGTCGCCGGGTGCGATGACCTTTTCCGATGTGGAGCCAATCTACCAAAGGTGGGGTGAGGAAAAGCTGCTCGCTGCCTATGAATCCGCCGGCAGTCGGGATCCGCGTTGGGATGACACCGCGCGCCAGTACATCCGTGGGTGGTACTATTGGCGGTATTCAGGGGGGACCAAAAAAGGAAGCGAAATGCCAGAGTGGCGCCGACAGCTCCTCGAAGCCGGCTGTAGAGATCCGTTGGTGCTCTATATCGCAGCGCAGATTTATCCTCAGACCGAGGAACATATTTCGCTGCTCACCCAAGCCGAGTCTGCCGCCGCAGCGAGCGGCTACTCCCCTGCTCTGCTCTTCCTCATCCGCTCGGAACTTTTTCGCGCGCGCTGGAATCTGAAACAACGCGACATAGCTCGCGCCGGAGTGCCCGCCTGCGCGGAGACTTTGCGGGCGGCCCTTCTGGAGCGGCCACTTACGGCGGATGACCACTTCGTGTGGAGCTACCTGCTGGCGAGTCATGCCTCGGGATTCCTGCTCGAGCAAGCGGGGGAAACCATCTGCGATACCGTGGACGGAGTGGAAGGTCTCGAGCCGTGGTTGAAACATCAGATCCGCGGACGCCATGAGAAGGAGCTGGCCTGGCAGGCTCGCGGCAAAGGTTGGGCCAACGAGGTGAAACCGGACGGATGGCGCGGATTTGAAGAGCACCTCGCTTTGGCGCGCGAGCACCTCACAAAATCGTGGGAGCTGAATCCCAATCATCCCGCGGCTGCGGCAACGATGATCGCCGTCGCAATGGGGAGCAGCCAGGATGCCCCGACGGAAATGCGCCTGTGGTTTGATCGCGCGATCACCGCGCGATTTGATGCCATTCAGGCGTATGACAGCTTCATGTGGGGGCTTCGTTCCCGGTGGCATGGCAGCCCTGCCGCAATGCTTGCGTTGGGTCAGCAATGCCTCGCCACGGAGCGCTTCGACACGGATGTGCCGTGGCAATTAGTGGAGGCCAATCGGGATATCGCGTCGGAGTGGGATGAGCCCGACGCATACTATCCAGAACGAGCGCCGTACGGTGATCTGAAGCGGATGTTTGAAGGGTATCTCGCCGCTCCGGCACAAGCTGAACATCAGACGCAATACCGCTCTCACTATGCCGTCGTCGCCGCAAAGTGCGGCGACGAAACGACGGCTCGCGCGCAGCTTGAAGCGGTGGGCTTCACCCTCGATCCTGGCGTGGCACAGGAGTGGAAGGTGGATCCGAAAGAGTTCATCCGGCGCTACGGGAAAAAGGAAACGCCGATCGAGAAGGAAGCACCGGCAGCACACTAGCGAGACGCGGCAGCGGTGGCAGCAAAGGCGACGATTGACGCACCCACAGCTCTCTCCCACGATGCGCTGATGCTTCAGGAGATCGAACAGTTGCTCATTTTACAGGATCGCGACCAAAAGATCCGAGCACTCAAGAACGAGCTGAAAGCCGCTCCGACCGAGCGCAAGGAGTTCGAGGGGAAGCTCGCGGCAGTCGTGCGTCAGCTGGATGCCGTGAAGCTGCGGGGCAAGGAGATCGAGGTGGAGCGCAAAGGGCTGGAGAACGAAGCGCAATCCAAGCGGGATATGATCGCCAAGTATCAGACGCAGAAATTTCAAACGAGGAAGAACGAGGAATTCCAGGCGCTGACGAACGAGATCACGCGCTTTGAAGGCGAGATCCTGAAGATCGAAGATCGCGAGCTGGAGCTGATGGAAAGCGCGGAGCAGATGAAGGCCACGATTGCGGCGGCAGAGAAGGAAGCGACCGCAACGAAGGATCAAGTGCAGCGACAGCTCACGCACATCGACGAGAAGGAGGTGACGATTCAGGCGCAGCTCAAGGAACTGGAGGAAGAACGCGCGAAGCTGGCCTCCGGTGTCGACGAGGATCTGCTCGATACTTATGACCGGCTCTTCAGCAGCAAAGGGAACAATGCGGTCGTGCCGCTGGAGCATGATGTCTGCATGGGCTGCCACATGAAGCTTACCAGCCAGACTTCGGTGAAGGTAAAATCACGGCGCTCGGT
>DASVRY010000407.1:0-1709 GCA_036388395.1 Chthoniobacteraceae bacterium | reverse complement strand
CCCGCAGGTTTATGCGGTCGTTGGTATTCACCCGAATGCCGCGGTGGAAGAGAGCGCCGGGTTCCTCACCGAATTGCGGGAATTGGTCGCGCAGCCAAAGGTCGTGGCGATCGGCGAATGCGGGCTGGACTACCATCGGCTGCCGGGAACGGGCAATGGCGGATCCGTTGAAGGCGGAGATGAAGCTGGAAAGGGAGAGATGTTGAAACGACGGCAGGCGGAGGTCTTTCAGCAGCAGTTGGAGCTGGCGGCAGAAGTGGGGCTGAACGTCGTCATCCATGAACGCGATGCGTGGGATGACACCACCGCCATCCTGCGTCAGTTCACCGGGCGGGTCCGCGGCGTCTTCCATTGCTTCGGCAAATCGCCGGGCCAAGCGAGGGAGATGATCGCTCTTGGTCATCTCGTCTCCTTCACCGGGATCATCACCTTCAAGAACGCTCCTCTCCCCCATGCTTCCGCCACGGAGCTGCCGGTCGATACCTTTATGGTGGAGACGGATTGCCCATTCCTTGCTCCCGTTCCCCATCGCGGCAAACGCTGCGAACCGGGTCACACCCGTCTGGTCGCAGAGCGCATCGCGGCGCTTCGCGGCACCTCAGTCGAGGAAATCGCGCGTGCCACGACTGCCACAGCGGATCGGTTCTTTCGCTTCCGCTGACGAACCTTGCTGCGGTCACGGAAGGGCGCAATTCGGGGCGCTTGTGAAACATTTCACAAATTCGTCTTGCTGCCGCTTTTCACGGTCGTAACTTGGCTCCTTATGACCACAACCAGCCCGGTTGCCTACGATTCCAAAGTCGAGGGGAACGTCATCATCACCCGGCTCGATGCCGCGATGAATTGGATGCGTAAGAATTCCCTCTGGCCCATGCCGATGGGGCTCGCCTGCTGCGCGATTGAACTCATGGCGACCGGCGCTTCGCGCTTCGACATCGCCCGTTTTGGCGCAGAGGTCATGCGCTTTTCGCCACGCCAGAGCGATGTGATGATCGTCGCCGGCACCGTTACTTACAAGATGGCGCTCGCCGTGAAGCGCATCTGGGATCAGATGCCGGAGCCAAAATGGTGCATCGCCATGGGCGCCTGCGCCTCGAGCGGTGGCATGTATCGGAGCTACTCCGTGCTCCAGGGGATCGATCACCTGATTCCCGTCGACGTGTATGTCTCCGGTTGCCCTCCGCGGCCCGAGGCCCTTATCGAGGGTCTCCTGCGCCTCCAGCGGAAGATCGATACCGAGCATTCCTTCCGCGACCAGAAGAAGGAATTGATCGATCGCTACGCCTGATTTTCTCCTGATGGCTCAGACAATTGCCCCTGTCGTCAGCGCCCTCTCGGAGCGCTTCAAGGTTCTCGCGAAGACGGAGTTTCGCGGTGAAACCTCCCTCCTTGTGGAACGCGAGCAGATCAAGGAGATCGCCCGCTTCTGCAAGGACACGCTCGGCTTAACCTACCTGGTGGATATCAGCGGCGTGGATCACTTCGGCGAAGAGCCGCGCTTCGAAGTCGTCTACGAGCTTTATCAATTCGAGCGCGGAGATTACCTGCGCCTAAAGATCAGGGTCTCGGAAGATGATCTCAGCGTCCCGACGGTCTCCGACATCTGGGCCACGGCCGATTGGCACGAGCGGGAGGCCTACGACATGTATGGGATCACGTTCGCAGGTCACCACGACCTCCGCCGGATCCTCATGTGGGAAGGCTATCCA
>DASVRY010000406.1:0-6358 GCA_036388395.1 Chthoniobacteraceae bacterium | reverse complement strand
GAGCTTCGCGATTTCCTCGAGTCGCCATCCGACAGCCACTGGATCGCAGCTCATCCCGCATATCTTTGGATCCTCGCAGGTCTCATCATCCTTGCGCTCGTCTCCTGGATTGCGCTGTGGCGGGGGTGGCGCTCAGGCCGGCGGCTCTATACCGCTTCGTGGATCTGCTCACTTCCGACTTACGCGATCGGTGCTCCGTGGATCACCGGCGCGCTGGGTTCCGTCGCAGACCTTTTGTCCGCGATCACTGCCGGCCTGATCCTCGGTTTGCTTTATTTCTCTGAGATCCGGACGCGATACGAGAGAGCAATGGCCGAGGAATTCACCGGTTAAACTCGCCGCAGTGCTTGCTCCGCGCTCGGCGAGAGGCGGGCCGGGAGTAACCCCGCAACGATGCTGGCGACGGTCCAGCACCTTGCGGGAACGCCGCTTTAGAATCGCGACCACGGCCAGCCTTCATCGCTGGCTGTGTTGTCTTCCCCGCACCCTGGAAAGGAGTCCAGGTTGATCGCGATCTCCACGAGCTTATCGTCCTTGAAGATATAGGTATTGCGCAGCACGTATCCGCTCTCCCTGCCCTCCGCCTTCTTGTAAAGGGCGCACCAGAATTCCTTCTTCCTGCCGCGCACCGCTGTGAGCGTTGGCTTGCCGAGCTTCTTGATCACCTCCGCGCGGGACATGCCGATGCGGATGCCATTCTTCGTCACAAGATCGAGCTTTCGTTCTTCGATCTTCGTTCGGAGACCATCATCCTGTTTCCGCCCAAACCGCTGCACTTCAAAGCCGGAGTCCATGACCATCCTCCGGTCTTTCGTCAGCGTGATGAGGGTGTGGGTGCCGTCGCATTCCATCGACTTATAAAGATATCGTGCCAGCAGCCGTGGGTCACTTCGCGCCGTTCCGCAGACATGCCGCCGGCCGCGACCGTGAGGTGCGCAGGCCGCCACGGCGAAAAGAGAAGTCCAGCAGCGAGGAGAGCGAGCATGGCTCGAGCGTGGCAGGAGGGGCCCGCGGGTCAATCGAGCGGCGCGAGTGAGCTCGACAACCCGGACAGACTTCGTGGCCTTCACCAGCCAGCTCTGATCGTGAGCGGTGACCGTCTCGTCTGCGGTGCACCGGACCTGGAGGTCCGCTGCGACAGACCTCCGGTCTATGCTCCCCCGGGGAAGAGCGTGGCCGCGCTGTCTCTCAAAGGAGCACAGGTCTCCTGACCTGTCGTTGCACACCTCGGGTGAGCAACACCGCACGTCGATGCACCTCCTCTGCGCCCGGATTGGCTCCGAGCTGCGTCACCTTAGGCGCCTCGTGGGGCGGGGTGGTTGCTGGTGCCCTACCTCGTGAGGGTGTCTTTCGTGGCGGTGCTCAACGGCAGGTTGTGGAAGTTGAACCCGTGAGTCGATAGCCGGAGGCGGGTTGCATAGAAGCCTATCTTTTGAATACGGTCGCGCCGTTCGCGCGGTTTGAGCCATCGCATGGCGGCAGGAACCGGGCAGCGCCCCCGTCACCTCATGCCCGATCAGAAGCGCGGGTCGTCGGGCTCAGCTGGGTGGCTGAGCTGCTCATTCCGAGGTTCGTTATGCGACAGCGCGCGCTGACTTCCGGCCGCGCATGCAGCCAACAAGCAATCCGCCAACGGTCGCGAGCAATCCAAGTGAGCCAGGCTCTGGGATGATCTGAACAGAAAGCGCGCGTAACGCTATCGACCCGTCGCCGATCGGCCCTAGGAGCGTCGCTCCGCCGGTCAGGAGATTAATTGTGTAGAGGCTCGAAGTCGTCGTGTTCTGTGCATCTGTGAACGACAGCCCTGCATAGGCGAGGCCTGAGGTGGAGGAGATATCAAAGCTGACGCGCCCAGTGCTGTCTACGCCAAGGGGTCCGATGGTCGTGACCGCGCCCCCATTTGGCGACGGATCGCCGTCTGGGCCACCAATCCGCACCAGCGTGTTTGCTCCGGAGTCGATTCCAAATAGCGTGGTCGCGGTCGCGGCGTTGTTGTCATTGCGGTCATAGGCGACGGCAACCAATTCTCCAGCAGGGTTGATCGCGGGATCCGAAGCCGCCAAAGCCCCTGTATCAGGGTGCAGCCGTGCATTGTTCTCACCATCGTTGACGACGCGGATCCGATCGACCACCGGATTGAAGTCGAAGCCGAAGAAGGTACCAGTGAACGTATTGTAATCGGTGTTGCCAACCCGAGAAGCCACACCAGTTGCAATATTTAACGTGTAGAGCCGGTATAGACCACTCGTGCCACCTGGAGCGTTGCCGAGCGCGTAGAGGGTCCCGGTTGCTGGCCGATAGTCGATCGCGGAAATCGCCTCGCCTTGGGCTTGCCCGGTCAGACCACTCACGAATGTCCCTCGACCGTTGACAATCACGGATGGCGCCGCGCTGTCGAAGGTCAGGACTTCGCCGAAAAGAGAAATGCCGACGAGTAACTCTCCCTGCGCCTGCTGTAATCCCAGGGACAGAACAGTGGCGGAGAGCAGGGCGAGGCGTTTCTTCATGCGCGACTCCTATGGAGCAGCTGTCGCAGAGTCAACGTTTCTTGTACGCTCCGCACAAGTTGTATAAGACTTCGTAAACCGCTCTCCAAGCTCCTCCCTAAGCTGTTGCGTTTACAAGCGCTCGATGACTTCTCGACTGGAGAAAAAAGAACTCGCAGGGCATGGGGGTGTCCCTTTGGAGACATCTTTCGCCACGTCTTTCGCACGGTGCTTTCCACCTTCTCGGGTCCGCTTTTCTCGATCAGCTCTCCTAGCTGACGCTCTAGAGTAACGAGGCAGAGCGCGTAGCTGGACACCGAGCGGCGCTGGAAAGCTTCCCGGCCGCCGCTTTGATTTTTACCCCAGGAAGAGGGCACGTCGGCGCAGGCGTCGCAGCGAGACCGAGTCTTCGGCATCGGCGAGCTTGAGTGAACCGCAATTCTTGCGCCTTTTGGCCAAGTCGCCTTACGGTGCTGCGCTCATGGCTACCAGTCTCCTCGCGTTGATCGACGACATCGCTTCCGTCTTGGACGACGTGGCGTTACTGACCAAAGTCGCTACGAAGAAGACGGCCGGGGTGCTCGGCGACGATCTCGCGCTCAACGCGCAGCAGGTGAGTGGAGTCGCCTCGGACCGGGAATGGCCGGTGGTATGGGCAGTTGCGAAGGGCTCCGCGGTGAACAAGGCGATTCTCGTTCCGGCGGCGCTCGCGATCAGCGCTGTCGCCCCATGGGCGGTGACCCCGCTCCTCATGATCGGTGGCGCGTTCCTGTGCTACGAAGGGGTGGAGAAGCTCGCGCATAAGTTCCTCCACGATGAAAAGGAGGAGCAAGCGCATCAGGCGGAGTTGATGAATGCGCTCACCAATCCCGAGGTGGACATGGTCGCGCTCGAGAAGGAGAAGATCAAGGGGGCGATCCGGACCGACTTTGTGCTCTCGGCGGAGATCATCGCGATCACCCTTGGCACCGTGGCCGATGTCAGCTTCACCACCCGGGTCGCGGTGCTGTTGGGTATCGCCGTGATCATGACGATCGGCGTTTACGGCCTCGTTGCCGCGATCGTGAAGATCGATGATGCAGGCCTCTATCTGAGCCGAAAGCAAAACGCAGGCTCGCAGCAGGTCGGGCGCGCATTGCTGACGACGGCTCCCTATCTGATGAAGGGCCTGTCGATCGCCGGGACTGTCGCGATGTTTCTCGTCGGCGGTGGAATCCTGACCCACGGCATCCCGGCGCTGCACCGCTGGATCGAAGAGTTCTCGCACCGACTCGGTGGCTTCTTCGGTGAGCTAATGCCTACGATGATCGACGCGATCGTGGGCGTGCTTGCGGGGGCGGTGATTGTCGCGGTGGTGATGGGGGTGAAGAAGGTGCTCGCGAAGCGCGGACAGCCCAGCACGGGGTAGTTCCGGCCCCCCCGGAATCCTCGTTGGCTGTGTAGCTGCGGTTCCACGATCGCCCTCCTGGACTCATTCTCGGGACGGGTTCAAAGGGGTTTGATCCGGGAGAATTCATTCTCCGGAACTCTTTGACTCGAGGGATGATCACACGGTCGGTGCCCCGGTGAAACCGTCACTGGCTTTGCCGGTGCGGCCGGTATAGGGTTGCGGCCCGTTTTGGAGTCAGGTTCACCCTTACTCTCTGCTGCGGCTGTCTCTATTTTGATCAATAACCCCGTGTCGGCGCTTCGAGTGGCCATGCTTGCGCCTATCTCCTGGCGGGTGCCGCCGCGGCATTACGGACCGTGGGAGCAGATTGTGTCGACGATCACCGAAGGGCTCGTTGCCCGTGGCGTGGAGGTGACGCTCTTTGCCACGGCGGATTCGCTCACGGCGGCGAGCCTGGAGTCGGTGTGCCCGATGGGCTACTCCGAAGATCCCTCCCTCGATGCGAAGGTGTGGGAGGGGATGCACATCGCCCACTGCTTCGAGCGGGCAGGGGATTTCGATCTGATTCACAACCACTTCGACTTTCTCCCGCTGACCTACTCTGGGTTGGTCTCGACTCCGGTGCTGACGACGATCCACGGGTTCTCCTCGTCGCGCATTCTTCCGGCGTATCGGCGCTACGATCAACGGACGCACTATGTCTCGATCAGCAACGCGGATCGTTCACCGGATCTTTCCTACGCCGCGACGATCCATCACGGCATCGAGATTGAGCAATTCCCGCTAAGTGAAACGGATAGTGGGTACCTGCTCTTTTTCGGGCGCATTCATCCGGACAAAGGTTGTGCGGAGGCGGTGGCGCTCGCGCAACGCCTGGGGCGGCCCTTGCAGATCGCGGGGATTATCCAGGACGAAGGATATTTCCATCGGGAGGTGGAGCCGCATCTCGGTGACGAGATCACCTATATTGGACCGGTCGGGCCGGAGCGGCGGGCACAGCTGCTCGGCGGTGCGGCGGTGCTGCTGCATCTGATCAATTTCGATGAGCCGTTCGGACTAAGCGTTGTGGAAGCGATGGCCTGCGGAACGCCGGTGATCGCCACCGCTCGCGGTTCGATGCCGGAGCTCATCGAGCCCGGGATCAATGGCTTCCTCATCAATGCGCCGAGCGAGGCGGATGGCGCCGTGGCGGCCTGCGCGGAGCTCGACCGAAAGGCGGTGCGGGCCAGCGTGAGCGAGCGCTTCAGCGCTGAACGAATGGTGGATGATTACATCCGAGTCTACCTGGAGATAACCGGCTCCAGGACATCGGGCAGAAAGTGAACAGGCCGGTCGGAAATCTAATTTTTTAGTATGGAAACAAACATCCGTCCCACTCGTGTTGCCTTCCTCGGCGATTACATGCCGCGCAAGTGCGGTATCGCGACGTTCACTCACGATCTCTGCGAAAGTGTCGCTGCGGAATTCCCGGAGACGCAATGTCTCGTCGGTGCGGTGAACGATCGCCGGGAAGGGTATGCCTACCCGCCGCGGGTGCGGTTCGAATTCGACGAGAAGGAGATCGATTCCTACCGCCGCGCGGCCGATTTCCTGAACATCAACAACGTCGAGGTGCTCTGCGTGCAGCACGAGTTCGGGATCTATGGCGGACCGGCCGGCAGCCATTTGCTGGCGCTGCTTCGCGAGGTGCGAATGCCCGTCGTGACCACGCTGCACACGGTGCTGCGCGAGCCAAATATCGAGCAGCGGAAAGCAATGGATGAGCTGCAGATCCGTTCCGATCGGCTCGTCGTGATGACGACCCGCGGACACGATCTGCTCCGGACCGTCTTTGATGTGCCGGAGGAGAAGATCGACGTAATCGCGCACGGGATCCCGAATGTGCCGTTTGCCAATTCCAGCGTCTTTAAAGAGCAGTTTGGCGTTGATGGAAAAACCGTGCTGCTCACCTTCGGACTGCTCTCGCCGAACAAAGGGCTGGAGTATGCCATTGAGGCTTTGCCGGCGATCCTGAAACGGCATCCGGAGGTGGTCTATATCGTTCTGGGCGCAACTCATCCGAATCTCGTCGCACGTGAGGGAGAGAGCTATCGTCTCAAACTCGAGCGGTTGGCCGACTCACTCGGCGTGAAGGCGAACGTCATTTTCTACAACCGGTTCGTAGAACTCGAGGAGCTGCAGGAGTTCATCGGCGCCGCAGATATCTATATCACGCCTTACCTAAACGAGGCGCAGATTGTCTCGGGTACACTTTCCTATGCTTTCGGCTCAGGAAAGCCGGTGATCTCGACGCCCTACTGGCATGCACAGGAGCTGCTCGCGGAGGATCGGGGAGTGCTCGTCCCCTTCCGGGACTCGCAAGCGATCGCCGATGGGGTGTGCGACTATCTGGCAAACCCGGCGAAGTTGCAGGCGACACGGGAACACGCCTATGCCGTGGGCCGGGAGATGACGTGGCCGCGGGTGGCGCGTCGCTACATGC
>DASVRY010000405.1:0-17614 GCA_036388395.1 Chthoniobacteraceae bacterium | reverse complement strand
CGGGAGAGCTCGAGCTCCACAGCATCCACGCCGTGCGTCATTGAAGGTGCGAAAGGCAGTGTGCCGCAGCTTGTGCTCATCGGACGAACGACGGGAGCCACCGGCGTGGATATACCAAGCGGGAAGGCGCTTTGGAACGTGCCTGGTATTTTGCCAAGGCGTTGCGTCGCATCGCCGATAGTCACCGAGAGCGGTTTGATCATTGCCCAATGTGGCGAGGGAAGCGCCGAGAGTTTCGTGGTCGCACTGCGACCAGGCGCATCTGAGGAACCACCCAAGAAGGTTTACGACCTCGTCCGGATCGGCGGCTACGTGCCCACTCCGATCGCCGTCGGCGACCTGCTCTTTCTCTTCAAAGACAACGGCTTGGTGAGCTGCGTCCGCGCCTCCGATCGGCACCAGCTTTGGAGTGAGCGCGTCGAGGGTGGCTTCTATGGATCGCCGATCCATGCCCAAGGGCGGCTCTACAATATGACGAAGCGTGGGGATTTGGTGGTGCTAAATGCAGGTGAGAAATTCGAGCTGCTCGCGCGGGTGCCGCTTGGGGAAGGCTCACACGCCAGCCCCGCGGCGAGTGGCGGCCGTCTCTATCTGCGCACCTTCACCCACCTCATCTGCATTGGTAAGTAGCATCGGCTTGCATTTCTTGCGCCGACCATCGCCGCTTGCTGCCTGGAATTGCTAATGCGACTCTCGCACTTCTCCCATTCTCAATGAACGCTGCCCCCTTTCGCCTCTTTCTCCTCCTGCTTGTCATGGTGCAAAGCCTATTCGCGGCGGACGAATACGAGCTCACCGCCGCTTCGAAGCCACAGGAAGGCGTCCCCAAGGGAGAGGTGCTGAAGTTTAGCTTCGACCAGAGCAAGATCTTCCCGGGCACAACGCGGGAATACTGGATCTATATCCCCCGCCAGTACGATCCGGCGAAGCCTGCCTGTCTGTATGTGAATCAGGATGGTGTCCAATTCAACGCGCCCACGGTCTTCGATAACCTAATCGCGGCCGGTGAGATGCCGGTGACGATCGGAGTGTTTGTGATGCATGGCCGCGTGCCTGCGCTAGATCCGGCAAAGGCGCTCGATCGCTTCAATCGCAGCTATGAGTACGACGGCTTGGGCGATCACTATGTGCGCTTTCTAACCGAAGAATTGCTGCCCGACGTGGAGAAGAAGACCGCAACTGATGGCCGGCCCATCATCCTCTCGAAGGATGGTAATGATCGGGCGATTGGCGGATCGAGCAGCGGGGCGATCGCAGCATTCACCGCGGCTTGGGAGCGCCCCAGCGCCTTCAGTCGCGTCTTCTCCAGCATCGGCACTTATGTTGGATTGCGTGGCGGCAACGAGTACATGACGCTGATCCGCAAGTTTGAGCCGAAGCCCTTGCGGATCTTTCTTCAGGACGGCTCGGCTGATCTTAATATCTATGCTGGCGATTGGTGGATGGTGAATCAGGAGATGGAACGTGCGCTCACCTTTGCCGGCTACGAAGTGCAGCATGTGTGGGGAGAAGGCGGCCACAATGGCAAGCATGCGAGTGCAATCTTCCCGGACGCCATGCGCTTCTTGTGGAAAGGCTGGCCGGAGCCGGTGAAAGCTGGGCAATCCCGGAATGGGATGCTTAAGGAGTTGCTCATCCCGGGAGAGGAGTGGCAGCTCGTCGGCGACGGTTACAAGTTCACCGAAGGCCCGGCGAGCAACATGCAGGGTGAGGTGTTCTTCAACGATGTGCCGAACTCGAAGACCTACAAGGTGACGCACGATGGCACGGTCAGTGAGTTCCTGCCGAATACCTTGAAGGGTGATGGTCAGGCCTTCGGCCCTGACGGCCGCTTGTACCAGGTCGCCGGTGGAGAGCAGCGGATCCTCGCCTATAATCCAAACGGGCTCGCCGATGTGATCGCTGATCGGTTGAAGGGCGTGGATATCAGCGTGCGCTCGGATCAGCTAGTCTACGTCACCGAGCCGAGTGCCGACCCCTCGAAGCCAGGACAGATCTGGAGCATTACCCCGCACGGAGAGAAGAAGGTTGTCGATACAGGCTTGAAACTTCCCAACGGGATTGCGTTCAGCCCGGATCAATCGCTGCTTTACGTCGCTGATACGCGAAGCCATTGGGTCTATAGCTACCAAGTCCAGCCGGATGGTGCTCTCGCCTACAAGCAGGCCTACTATTGGTTGCACAGCCCCGATAATGCTGATGAGAGCGGGGCCGATGGCCTGGCCGTAGATCAAGCTGGCCGACTTTATGTCGCCACGCGCATGGGTATCCAGGTTTGTGATCAAGCGGGGCGAGTGAATTGCATCATTCCGACGCCGAACGGGAATGTGAGCAACATCACCTTTGGCGGCAACAAGTTTGGGACACTATTCGCCACCTGCGGCGACCGGGTTTACAGGCGGAAGCTGAATACCGCCGGCGCCCAGAGCTATCTAGCTCCGATCAAGCCGAAGCCGCCGGGACTCTGAGCCCCGGCCGAAAATTGCTTCGCCGCTTCGGTCCATATCGATCGGCGGAGCAAAGGCGATGGCGGCAAAATTGGCGGTGCGTCCATCTTCAGCCGTTGGGCGAACAGTGGTCTGTGATTCGTCGCTTCTTCGTTCTCTCGCTGCTCGCTGGGCTCGGTGTGGGAAGCTATTGGCTGCTCACGACCTCTCGCGCATTTACCGAGAAGGCGCGCTACACGTTGCAGCGCAAAGAGGGAGCGTTCGAGCTGCGAGACTATCCGCCGCTCCCAGTCGCGACCGTTGAGATGACGGGCACGGGTGACGCCGCCTTCATGCGGCTCTTTCGCTTCATCGGAGGCAGCAACGCGAGGCAGGAGAAGATCGCCATGACGACGCCGGTATTGCTCGATGGAGGAAGTGCTGGGAGTCGGATGAGCTTTATCCTGCCGGAGAAGGCCAACGCCGCGGGAGCTCCACAGCCTGCCGACAGCTCGATCGCTCTGGTGGAGCGTCCGGCCGAGCGCGTGGCGGTGTACCGCTTTTCCGGGGGCACCTCGCTCGAACGGGAAAAGGTGGCGGTGGTGAAGCTCCGCGCGTGGTTGGATGCCCAAGGGCTGAGCGCCACTGGCGACCCGGTGATCGCCTACTACGATGCGCCCTTCATCCCCGGGTTTCTGCGGCGCAACGAGGCCATTCTGCGCCTCCAGAACTGATTCGGTGTCCTGAGCAAACTCGCCATGGTAATCGGCTTAGCGTGTCTGCTTTCTCCGCAAAGCCGCCGAGCAGTTTCCCTGACCCGATGAAGCTCCCGCATTGGCCGAGGCCGGAGTTGCGCTGGCGCATCACCGGACCGAAGATCCCGCCTCTCATGTCGATCCGAAGATTGTTTCTGGGGGCTGTGTGCCTAGGCCTGACTCTTGCCTTTAGCGCCTGTGGCAAGCGGGCGGCCCAATCCGCCGCCGCCGAACCGGCGCTGGTGACGGTCGCCCAGCCAATCCCCAAGCGGTTGGTCGAGTGGGATGAATTTGCCGGCCGCTTGAGCGCTGTGGCCTCGGTCGAGGTGCGCGCGCGGGTGAGCGGCTATCTGCAGAGCACCAGCTTCACCGAAGGTGCCGAGGTGAAGGAGGGCGACCTGCTTTTCGTCGTCGATCCACGTCGCTACGAAGCCGAACTCGCCCGCGCGAATGCCGATCTCGCTCGCGCCCGGGCGGCTTTGGAACTGGCTGCGGCAGAGGCGAAACGCGCTACGCGGCTCGTGGAGACGCGCGCCATTTCACTGGAGGAGGCGGATGTAAAAGCGATGGGACGCAAAGGTGCGGAAGCCGCGCTCGCCGCCGCCCAGGCCGCGGTGGACGCGACGAAGCTCGAGGTGGAATTCACCCGCGTGACCGCGCCGATTTCGGGCCGCATTGGGCGCAAGCTCGTTACGGAAGGAAATCTGATCACCGGCGGACCAAACGGCGCCACGCTGCTCACGACCATCGTCGCGCTCGACCCAATCTATTGCTACTTCGATGTCGACGAGCGTTCGGCGCTGAAATACCGGGAGTTGGTGCGTGAGGGCAAACGGGAGAGCGCGCTCTTCACTCCCATCGTGGCGCAGATGGGACTGGCGAATCAGACCGGCTTTCCGCACGAAGGGAAGATCGACTTCGTGGATAATGAGATAAGCTCGACCACGGGTTCGATCCGCGCCCGGGGTATTTTCGCGAACAAAGATCGCCTCATGGCGCCAGGCTTTTTCGCACGTGTGCGCATCCCAGGAAGTGGTGATTACGATGCGATGCTTATCCGCGATACGGCGGTCGGGAGTGATCAAGGCCGGCCGTTCGTCTACGTCGTCGCGGCAGACGGCACAGTGGAGCAGCGCAAGGTCGTAACCGGCCCGCTCGAAGATGGTCTCCGGATCATTCGCGAAGGTCTTCAGGCGGGCGAGAATGTCGTCGTGAATGGCCTCATGGCGGTACGCGCCGGGGCAAAGGTGCGGACACAAAAGGCTGAGATGAAGCTCATCGCCGCGACCACGCCGTAAAGCCTCTCCACGCATGAACCTGCCGCGCTTCTTTGTCGATCGTCCGGTCTTCGCGTCGGTCGTCAGCATCGTCATCACGCTCGTTGGCGCGCTCGCGTATTTCCAACTTCCCATCTCGCAATATCCGGAAGTAGTCCCGCCGACCGTCATCGTTAGCGCCTCCTATCCTGGTGCAAATGCGCAGACCATCTCCGAAACGCTCGCGGCACCGCTCGAGCAGGAGATCAATGGTGTGGAGAGCATGCTCTACATGTCGTCTTCGGGAACGAGCGACGGCCGCCTGCAGCTCACCGTGACTTTCAAGCTCGGCACCAATCTCGATACCGCGCAGGTGCAAGTGCAAAACCGAGTGAATGCCGCGCTCTCACGGCTTCCGGAGGATGTGCGTCGCCTCGGCGTCACGGCGCGGAAGCAGTCGCCGGATCTCACGCTCGCCGTGCAGTTCTACTCGCCGGACGGATCGCGGGACACGTTCTACCTTGCCAATTACGTCTCGTTGCAGATCCAGAACCGCATCGCGCGTCTTCCGGGCGTTGCCGATGCAAACACGATTGGGGGTCAGGATTTCACGATGCGGATCTGGCTTGATCCAAGCAAGCTGACCGCTCGCCAGCTCACGCCGGGCGATGTCGTGCGCGCCATTCGCGAGCAGAATGTGCAAGTCGCCGCGGGAGCGATCGGTCAGCAGCCAGCGCCCGGCGGCACTGAGTTTCAATACACTCTCACGGCGCAGGGACGGCTTTCGGAGGCGAAGCAATTTGGAGAAATCGTCGTCCGCACGGGCGAGAATGGGGACGTCATTCGGGTGCGCGATGTGGCCCGGGTGGAACTCGGCGCTCGTGATTACGCGGTAAAAAGCTACCGCGACGGCGCGAACGCCATTTCGCTCCGCGTCTTCCAGCTTCCTGGAACGAACGCGCTTGAAACCGCCGATGCAGTCTATGCCGAGATGGCGCGCCTCAAGGAGCGGTTCCCGCCGGGCGTGGATTACAGCATCAACTACGACCCCACGCGTTTCGTCCGGCAGTCGTTCGAATCCGTGCTGCATACCTTGCTGGAAGCCATCGCGCTCGTCGTGCTCGTGGTCATCCTCTTCCTCCAGACCTGGCGCGCGTCGATCATCCCGCTCATCGCGGTGCCGGTCTCGCTCATTGGCACCTTTGCCGTGATGAAGCTGCTCGGCTCTTCGCTGAACAACCTCTCGCTCTTTGGCCTCGTGCTCGCGATCGGCATCGTCGTGGATGACGCGATCGTGGTCGTGGAGAATGTCGAACGCTACCTCGCGCAGGGGATGAAGCGCCGCGAAGCAACGCTCAAGGCGATGAGCGAAGTCTCCGGCGCCTTGGTTGCGATCGCGTTGGTGCTTTGTGCCGTATTTGTTCCCGTCGCGTTTCTCGGCGGCATCACCGGCCAGTTCTATCGCCAGTTTGCGCTCACGATCGCGACCGCGACGGTCATCTCAGCCTTCAATGCGCTCACGCTTTCGCCAGCACTCGCAGCCTTGCTGCTGAAAGAAGGGCACGGCTCCGCCACTCCGCAGCGCTCACTCCCAGGACGGCTGCTGCACGGATTTTTTGCGAAGTTCAACTCGGGCTTCGAGCGGCTCGCGCATTTCTATGCGCGCGTTGTACGAGGCTTGGTCAAGCATACCGTGCTTTCGCTCGCGGCGTATGTCGGGTTGGTCGCCCTCACAATCTTCACCTTCATGCGAGTGCCCACGGGTTTCATCCCGGTGCAGGACATGGGCTACTTCCTCGTGGTCGTGCAGTTGCCGGATGGCGCCTCCTTCACGCGCACCGATGAAGTCGTACGGAAGGTCGACGCGATCGCGCGACAGGAGCCCGGCATTGCGCATACCTTCGCCATCTCGGGCTATTCGTCCGTGCTGCAGGCAAACCAATCGAACGTCGGCGCGGCCTTTATCATCCCGGAAGACTTCGACAAACGCCGCGACAAATCACTCTCCGCGCCGGCGCTGATGGCGTCGTTGCGCCAAAAGTTTTCCTCAATTCAGGAGGCGCGCATTCTCGTGCTGCCGCCGCCGCCGTTGCGCGGATTGGGAAACTCCGGCGGCTTCAGAGTTCAGGTCCAGGACTTCGACGGAGCGGGTCTCGCCGCGCTCGATGCTGCGACGCGCAAGCTCATGGATGCGCTCGCCAAAGAGCCCGGCTTCACCTCGCTGCTCACTGGTTTCCGCCCGAATACCCCGCAATACTTCGTCGATATCGATCGCGCCGCGGCGAAGAATCTCGGCGTCTCGCTCGCCGACATCAACGAGACGCTGCAGACGAGTCTCGGCTCTGTCTATATCAACGACTTCAATATCTTCGGCCGCACCTACCAGGTCTTCGCCATGGCCGAGCCGGAGTATCGTGACGACCCGGAAGATGTCGCGCGATTGCAGACGCGCAATCGCGCTGGTGAGATGGTTTCGCTCGGCTCGCTCGTCCAGGTGCGCCGCATCGGCGGGGTCGATCGCGTGCAACGATACAATATGTTCACGAGCGCGGATGTGAACGGCAACACGCTGCCTGGCGTGAGTTCCGGGCAGATGATCGCTGCGCTGGAGCGAGTAGCGAAAGCTGAGCTGCCGGCAGGTTTCGGCTTCGAGTGGACGGACCTCACGCTCCAGCAAATCCTCGCCGGCAATACGATCGTTTACGTTTTCCCGCTTTGCGTGCTCTTCGTTTTCCTCGTGCTCGCGGCGCAATATGAAAGCTGGGGATTGCCTCTCGCCGTCATCCTCATCGTGCCGATGTGTATGCTCAGCGCGCTCGCCGGTGTCTGGGCGGCTGGACAGGACAATAACATCTTCACGCAAGTGGGGCTGGTGGTGCTGGTCGGTCTCGCGAGCAAGAACGCCATCCTGATTGTGGAGTTCGCCAAGCAGCTCCAGGATGCCGGAAAGTCGACCATCGAAGCGGCTGTGGAAGCCTCGCGGCTGCGTCTCCGCCCGATCTTGATGACCAGCCTGGCCTTCATCCTCGGTGTGTTGCCGCTCGCACTGGCGACGGGCGCAGGCGCTGAAATGCGGCGCGCGCTTGGCACCGCGGTTTTCTGGGGAATGCTCGGCGTTACCTTCTTTGGCCTCCTGCTCACTCCGGTATTCTACGTCGTGATCCGCGGCTTCGGTGAAAAGCGCAACCGCGACGTCCCGCCGCAACAGCCGCCCGAGCAGCCAGCCGCAGAATTGGGACTAGCCGAAACCCGCTGAGTCGGTGTTCGAGCGAGGCGCGTTCCTGCAGGGAAGATCCAAACCCAAGTCATCATAAGGGAACTCTAGCGACTGGAGCGGAGTCGAAGAGCCGAGGCTGTTGCGAGACAGCGCCCCGGGAGGATACAGGCGACGCACTGATACCCGGTCGCATCTGGAAAGCGCTGGATTGGCCAGTTTACGACGCTCAAGCCCTTAGACATGAGCTGACTGGTCTCGCGTCGGGGTCCCTCCGCTGCACTGGCCATGACAACTGAGCAGCGCTCCGGGATCAGGTGCGCCGGACATTCGGCGCGACCCGGCCAAGAGCAGCATACAACTCCGCGCGGATAGCAGCGCACTTCCGCCGCAAGGCAATACTATCCGCGGCGAGTAGCTTCACCACCCAGCCGGCGTGGGAGAGCTGACTCACCCCAATCCACGCGTTCTCCTCGTGCAACTCATGGATGCGCGGCCAGCAAGCAGCGTCAGGGGGCAACTCCGGCGCGACCACGAAAACGCTCGCATAGTAGCCGCTGGCAAACTGCTCCCGCAGCGGTGAGAGGCTCTCGTCGTCTCCGCGGAGCCGATACCGCTCCCGCGCTAAGTGTTGGTCGCCGATGAAAAGGTCGGTCGCCCAATCGAGTTCCGCATAAGCAAATGATTCACCCGAGGCGACACGGCCCGGCGCGACTGTTTCGAGGAAAAGCAGTCCGCCACCTTTTTCGATGCGGATCGTAGTCTGTTGCCGGTAACGAGCGCCACCTTGCGGGATCATCAGCTCCGGCCAGTTTTCCAGCCAGCCACCGCTGGCGACGCTGAAATCCTGACGCACTTCCGCGTGGCCCTGGCGCATTTGGTGCACGCGATTGGCACTCGGCGTCGTGAGCATCAGCCGCGAGCCGCCTTCGACCTGGACATCGTATCGGATGCGATCACCGGCGAGCAGACCAGCCGTCGGGTTAACGACATTCACGACGAGCGTTCCCTCATCGAGATGCGGCTTGCTCAAGTGAATTGGCGCACGAAACGACTGGTGCCGAAGATAGCTCCGACCGGACTCGTCGGCCGCGCAGATCAGCTCGAGATGTCCCTGCACGCCGTGTTCACCTCTGTCGTTAGATGTTCGGTGTTCGATGTTGGACGTTCGATGTTCAGCTCCCCTCGACAAACAACACCTCGCGACGCAACCAGGCTAGCAATTCGTCTTTGCCTTTTTCCGAGCGCAGATCGGCAAAGATAAAGGGCCGCTCACCGCGCATCTTCCGCGAGTCTCGATCCATAACCGAAAGATCTGCTCCAACGTAGGGAGCAAGATCGATTTTGTTAATCAGCAGCAGGTCGCTGTTGCGGATCGCCGGCCCGCCCTTGCGCGGAATCTTATCTCCTTCCGCAACGTCGATCACATAGATGAATGCCTCCACGAGCTCTGGGGAAAAGGTCGCGGATAGATTGTCGCCGCCGCTCTCGATAAGGATTACCTGCAGATCAGCGTGCCGCTTTTCCAGCTCTGCGACGGCCGCCATATTCATCGAGGTGTCGTCGCGAATCGCCGTATGCGGGCAACCGCCAGTTTCGACGCCAATCACGCGATCCGCGGCAAGAGCCTCGTTGCGGACGAGGAACTCCGCGTCTTCTCGCGTATAGATATCGTTTGTCACCACAGCGAGCGATAGCTCCTGACCAAGCCACTGGCAGAGCCGGAGAACGAGCATCGTCTTGCCGGAGCCGACAGGGCCCCCGATCCCAATGCGGACGGGGCGAGAATTTGGGTGAGACATCAGCGGGGGAGGCTGCCTGTCCCAGTTGCCGAGCGCAAGTCTGACGCCGCGCTAGGAGATAAAGAGCCGCTCGTCGGCTCGCGCATGACGCATGCTGGCGATCTCCAGCAGGGGATTGAACCAGCCCGCATCTTCCCGCTCGATCTTCAGGGAAGCGCGGACGGCCTCCGCACCCAGCAGTGTCACGGTGCGGAGCACGCGCTGCACACCTTCCTGGCCGATGCGGATGAGCTTCAGCGCCGCGGCGCAAATCGCAGCAACCGCTTGGTAGAAATAGGTTCCGAGTGCAGCCCCGAGGGGAATCTGTTCCACCGCTGCTTGTACTCCGCACACGATCAGGTGGTGCGGTGCGAGAAGGCCTGCATCAGCCGCTTCGGAAACTTCGGAGAGCAGAGTCGCCGCTGAAATGATGCAAAGTGCGCGGAGCCGTCGCTGCCCGAGCTGCGCACTAGCCAACCGGGATTCTTCCGCCAGCTTCCATGCGCTGATTTCATTATCGAGCGCGCGCAATTCCGTTAGGTCGCCAGTCGCCGCAGCCTCCCGAGCGTAGCGTAGATATGGCAGCTCCTGCTGGCGTTGGGCCGGGAGCACGGTGGTGATGAGAAACTGGCGCAGGCTGGCTTCGTCCCGAACAATTCCCATGCGCACACATTCTTCGAAGCCAAAGGAATGGGCGTATGCGCCGGTGGGAAAAAGCGCATCGGAAGTTTGCAGCAGACCCGAAAGCCAGGTGGGCTGCTCCCTAGTGATCGTGCCCATGCGAATGCCCGCCACCGAGCGGCGTGAAGACGCGCGTCTCTACCGTGAAGGGCACGTGCTCACGATCCAACATTTGCCGAATAGCCGAGTCCTCAGGGGCGAAAAGCGCTTCCTCGGCGACTTCGATCTGAAAATGTAAATTCCCCACCATCCAACCTAGTCGAGCCGCTGCCGATCGGCTGGTCTCCAGGGGGATGCGTAGCACCGTTTCAGGTTGCTGCTGGATTTGGTAAGCGCGCTCACCATCCAGAAAGAATGCTTCGCCGTGGTGCAGCGGATGTTCCAGATCGAAGCCGAATTCCCGACCGTCTTCGGCGATCCCGCGCCAGCGCCGCCGTGCGAGTGTGAGTCGATCGACCGTGAGCAGAGTTATGGTGATCGCGGCGCTGGTCGAATCAATCGGGTGCCGGATAATCTCCATATTCAGCGGTTCGACATTGTGATCACTTTCAGGTCACGGTCATAGCTCTTCCCAGCTTGCAAGTCCCCCAGCTTTTCCGCAACAGGGAGCCATGCAGGCGTCGTCGCCTTTTTCATCAAGATGGCGCCTTGCGCATCGCGAACGACAATGACCCAGCCATCGTACTTCGCGCCAAAGCGGGCGTCCGTCTTATCCCAAGCTGTTTCAACCTCGGTCGAGGTGAAGGTATGCGTGCCGCGCGCCGGAAGTGAGAAAGTGAACTGTTCCTTACCCAGGAGGAGGAAAGCTTTGCGATTTAGAATGTGTTCCGCCCAAATGTACAGCTCTGCCTTGCAGTCGTTGTAGGCGACTGCGGTATCTGAATTGGTAAACTTAACCTTGAGGATAATCCGGTCCTTTTTGTCGTCGAAGTCACCGCCCTCGATCCTGGTCTTCTTTGCCCGGACGACCTCTACCTGGACTCGTTGATCAAACTTGGCCGCAGGGGCTTGCGCCAGGCTGTCGTTGCCAGCTGCTACCGCGAGAAACCCAAAGAGAACAATCATGCGCCATTTCATCGGCGGCGAGGCTATTGCGCAGAGGACGGTTGTCGAGCGCGGAGATGCTATTTGGGGAAAACGCCGGACGCCGAACGCTCAGAAGAGGAAGTAGCGCTGTGCCATCGGGAGGACCGTTGCTGGCTCGCAGCGAAGTTCCCTTCCATCAGCACGCACGGTATAGGTTTCCGGATCTACTTCGATCTTCGGTAGAGTATCGTTCCAGAGCAGATCACGCTTCGAGATGTTGCGGGTGTTCCGCACGGCGACGAGCCGCTTCGAAACTGACGGAAGTTTTCCGCTTCGGAGACCAGCCTCGCTAACAAAGGTGACCGAGGTGGAGTACTTCGCACGTCCGTGGGCGGCGAATTGCGGACGATAGAAAGTGGGCTGCGGTGTCGGAATGGAAGCGTTGGGATCCCCCATATTAGCCATGGCGATCAGCCCGCATTTGAGCACGACCTCCGGCTTTACTCCGAAGAAGGCAGGCTTCCAAACGACGAGATCCGCCAGTTTGCCAACTTCGATGGAGCCGACTTCGTGCGCAATGCCGTGGCTGATCGCGGGGTTGATCGTGTACTTCGCCACATAGCGAAGCGCGCGCAGGTTGTCCGCTTTCCGGCTTCCCTGTTTTCCGGATTCCAAAGTCCCAAACTGCACCTTCATCTTGTGCGCGGTCTGCCAGGTGCGCGTGATCACTTCACCGACGCGACCCATGGCTTGCGAGTCACTGGACATCATGGAGAAAGCACCAATATCGTGCAGCAAATCCTCCGCGGCGATCGTCTCGGGCCGGATTCGCGACTCGGCGAAGGCAACATCTTCCGGAATCTTCGAGTCGAGGTGGTGACAAACCATGAGCATATCCAGGTGCTCGTCAATCGTGTTCACCGTGAAAGGCCGCGTCGGATTCGTAGAGGAGGGGAGCACGTTAGCTTCGCCGCATACTTTGATGATATCCGGAGCGTGCCCACCGCCTGCGCCTTCGCTATGGAAGGTGTGAATCGTGCGACCTTTGAAGGCGGCGATTGTGTCTTCGACGAAGCCAGACTCATTAAGCGTGTCCGTATGGATTGCCACCTGCACGTCGAGCTCATCGGCGACGGTTAGGCAGGTGTCGATGGTAGCCGGGGTGGTGCCCCAATCTTCGTGCAGCTTTAGCCCGCAAGCTCCCGCGAGCACTTGCTCACGGATCGGCTCGTGTGTAGCGCAATTGCCTTTGCCAAAGAAGCCGAGGTTCATCGGATATTCGTCCGCCGCCTCGAGCATGCGATGGATATTCCAGATGCCCGGCGTGCACGTGGTCGCATAGGTGCCGTGCGCCGGGCCGGTGCCGCCGCCGAGCATGGTCGTGATGCCGCTCGCGAGCGCGTGCTCGATCTGTTGCGGGCAGATGAAGTGGATATGCGAATCGACGCCGCCGGCGGTGACGATACAGCCTTCCCCTGCGATCACTTCCGTGCCTGCGCCGATGATCATCCCTGACGTGATGCCTTGCTGGATGCCAGGATTGCCGGCATGTCCGATTGCTGAGATGCGGCCGTGCTTGATCCCGATGTCAGCCTTAATCACTCCCTGCACAGCGTCGAGGATGAGAGCGTTGGTGATGACTAGGTCCAGCGACTCCTCATCCGTTGCGGTAGGCGATTGCCCCATCCCGTCGCGAATGACCTTTCCGCCGCCAAACTTCACTTCATCTCCATAAGCGCCATTCTCCGCAGTTAGATCGCGCTCGACCTCGATGATTAACTCCGTGTCGGCGAGCCGCACCCGGTCGCCGACCGTTGGTCCGAACATCTCTGCATATTGTCTGCGTGTGAGCTGGAGTGGCATGGCGTGTTTGAACTCGAAGACTCGAAAAAGACGGGAATTAGCGGATCACTCTTTTGATGCCGTCTTTGATCACAGGTGCGTGGAAGTTGATCAGGAGACCTACCTTCTTCTCGGCTAGGCGTAGGTAGGAAAGTAGTTGGGCTTGGTGCATGGGAAGAAGCGTTTCGACCGGTTTGATCTCCACATCACCGAGTCCTCTAGTCCTCTACCAGCATAGCGAGCCGTAACACGCAGTTGATATGCACCGCTTCATATCTAACCGGAATCTCCTTTTGCAGGTCGAAGCGCAGGCTGCGCTTCGACAGTTCGTGCGTGGGACACTGCTCGTAGACGCACTCGAGCAATCCCGGTCCAGGGACGCTATGCACCCTGAATGCAGAGTCGACGATCTCTTGAGCGACCTTTTCGATGTGCAGATCTCCCGTGTCTGTTCTTCGAGCCTTCGAGTTCAAAGCCTTCCATTCACTTTTGCATTAAAGCCGAATACTTCGCGGGTGCCAGCGAGGGCGACGAGTTCCACTTCCTTTGTGTCACCGGGCTCGAAGCGCACTGCGGTGCCGGCGGGAATCGAGAGCCGGAAGCCTCGCGCTGATTCACGGTCGAAGCGCAGAGCACTGTTCACTTCATAGAAATGGAAGTGGCTGCCGACCTGGATCGGGCGATCGCCTGTATTCGCAACGATGATCACCTTCGTCTCCAGGCCAGCATTCGCGATGATGTACGCCGGGTCCGTGCCGGGAATGATTTCGCCCGGGATCATCGGACGGGATTATGCACGGTGACCAGCTTCGTACCGTCAGGGAAGGTGGCCTCCACCTGCACTTCGTGGATCATCTCAGCTACGCCCTCCATCACTTCGCTGCGCTTGAGGATCGTCGTTCCGAAGCTCATCAGCTCCGACACGGATCTCCCATCCCGGGCTCCTTCCACAATTTCCGCAGTGATGATCGCGATCGACTCAGGGTAGTTCAGCTTCAGTCCCCGCGCCTGGCGACGACGCGCAAGGTCGGCGGCGACGACAACCAAGAGCTTTTCCTGCTCGCGCGGAGAGAGGTGCACGCGGCGCTAGATGATCTCGAAAGCGAGCAGCACTGCAGCGAGTGCGATTGCTCCGCCGGCCGCGCGAATCCACTGAGCTTGGGCGAATTGACGAGCCATTAAGCCCGCTGCGATACCTGCACCGTGAAGCAACGCCGTGGCGGCGACAAAGCCGCCGCCGTAGCTTAAACCGGACGCGTCGATTGGCATTTCTGCGCCGTGCGCGAAGCCGTGGAAAATCGAGAATGCACCGACCAAAACAGCGCTCGCAACGAGCGGGAGCCGTGCGGCGGCAGCGATGAGCAGCCCAAGGATGAGCACGGACGCGAGGATTCCCTGCTCCGCAAAGGGCAGTGCCATGCCGGAAATGCCCAACGCCCCGCCGAGGATCATCGAAGTCACGAAAGAGGCCGGAACGACCCAGAACGCGCGACCGCCGAGCTGAACCGCCCATAGGCCGACCGCGAGCATCGCGAGAATGTGATCGAGCCCGAGCAACGGATGAGCGAATCCTTCCGCCAAACCAGCCGTATCGTGGCCAGGGTGCGCGTGCGCGAGGTTCGGGAGCAGAGTCAGGGCGGCGACTGCGCCCCAGGATTTCAGTGTGGTTCTCATGTGCGTTGTGGTGCGGTTTACGGGATTGGGCGGCAAAAGGCGAGCGGTCAGTGTCGTGATTAACCCGAGCTTTACTCCGCGAGCCTCGTGCTCACGGTGATCTCTCGATAGGTCGTCTTTTCGCCCGAGCTGGGATCCTCCACCGTCGCCTCGCGGCTACGGAAATTTCGCTCCAGTGGCGGCGGCATTTTCGGCGGCTTTGGCCTTAGGTGACTCAGCAGCGCGAACAACCCCAGATGCGCCGTGAAGACGCCCATGACGATGCACGCGACGATCTTTGGGCTCACTGTTTTCGCGCCTGTTCGCCTTCGGCGATCAGTTGCCAGAAGGCGTCTTTCTGCCCCAGCTCCGCGTCTTCCGCCGGCATCGGCAGCTTGGTGCGGAAAAGGAAATCCCGGATCGTGTTCTTGTGTAGCACTCGATGAACGCGCACGCCCTCCGCTTCCGGCGCAAAATAGATCCGGTAATCCCGGGCGCGATACCGGTAGAGGCGTTTCCCGTCCCGCTCGATCTTGCCAAATTTCTCATCCTCGAGGTGCTCCAGATCTTCGGGCAGCACCTGAAACTCTAAAAGCAGATCGAGCTGCAGCTCCTTGGGGAGAGCGGCCATCTCGGCGGCACTGAGTTCATTGAAGATGATCTGGAACATTGGAAAAGCTGATTGTTGACCGTGGAGAGTGGGTAGTCGAGCGCTTCGCGCGCGGAGCAGCGTCGCGCCAACCTCGGCCGTGAGGTCAACTATTCAAGTAGATGCGATGCACCCGCCGGCCAACGCTGGTGAAGATCTCCCACGCAATCGTTCCTGCCTTTTCCGCCAGCTCGAGGGCGAGAATCTCCTCGTCGCCCTGTCGGCCGAGCAGCACCACTTCCTCGCCCGGCTGCACCTCCGGCAAATCGGTCACATCGACCATGATCTGATCCATCGTCACGCGGCCCAGCACCGCACAACGCCGCCCGCGGATGAGCACCTCTGCGCCGTGATTGGAAAGGTGCCGCTGGTAACCGTCCGCATAGCCGACCGCGAGCGTCGCCACGCGCATCGGCTGCTTGACGATGAACGTCCGTCCATAGCTGATCCCGCGTCCGACACCGACCTCGCGGATGAGAGTGATCCGGGTCTTCCAGGTCATCACCGCACGCAGTCGCGGCTGGAACTCCGGGATCGGTGCGCTTCCATAAAGCATCAGCCCTGCGCGAACCATTCCGCCAGACTGCTCGGGAAAGCCGATGATCCCGGCGCTATTATGCACATGGGTGAGCGCGGCGGGCGCGAATGGCGCTACTGTGCCGGTGAGCTGCGAGAAGTGGCCGAGCTGTTCGCGGGTGAAAGCCTCGTCTTCATCAGCCACCGGGAGGTGCGAAGCGAGGGCGGCGATCTCCAGCCCCGACAGGTCGCGAATGGCAGCGAGCGCCTCTTTCGCCTCTTCCCCCCAGATACCGATCCGTCCCATGCCAGTATCGAAGGCCAGGTGGATGGGCAGCCTTTTCCCGGAAGCCAGCTCGTTGTAAGCCGCCGCCTCTTCGAAGCTGGAGATCGTGGGAATAAATCCGCCCTGGACGACGAGCGGCCGCTCTTCGGCGAGAGCGGGACCAAGGATCAGGATGGGCAAACTCGTTACCGCCCCGCGCAGTTCGATCGCCTCGGTGACGTTTGCCACGGCCAGCATCTGCACGCGGTCGCTGAGCGCCTGCGCCACCGGACCCACTCCATGGCCATAGGCATTCGCTTTCACCACGGCGATGATCTTCACGTCTGGCCCGACCTGCGCGCGGACTGCCCCGGCATTGTGGCGCACCGCATCGAGGTCGATCTCCGCCCAGGTGCGCCATGGGCCGTTCGCGAGTGGGCTGGGATGGCGCGGATCGGGGGGCGGTGTATTCGGTGGCGTGAGCACGAGGAGCGGCGGCTGTTCTCCCTCAATCGCGCCTGCACGGCAAAGTGATTCGGTCGCTCGCCGGACCGCGGGCTTGCACTCTGTGCATGGCTGTTTGATAAAGCCGCTCCGTCTAGAGTTCACCTCCCCATGTCACGATCCACCATTCTCCTTCTGACGTCGGCGCTGCTCACCGCATCGCTCATGGCGCAAGACACCGCACCTACTTCCCAAACCCCCGCACGGAGTGGGCGCGCCTCGGAGAAGAAAGCCGCACCATCTGGCGGAGCCCAAACGGCGCCGAAGGCGATTCCAACGCCAGCCGCAGGACGGAACGCTCGGAGCACTCCAGCGCCCGTGCGGGGTGCCGCAAGTGCAACGCCAGAGGCCACTCCTAGTCCGAAGCCGTCGGGCTTTTTCCAGCGCGTCTTCGGGCGCAAACGCCCGCAGGAACCCGTCGCTACACCAGCGCCTGCAACGCCTGCGCCAGCGACTCCACGGCCACGTCGTCCGCGCCCGAAGTCGACACCTGCGCCTGCAGAATCCAGGTCGGAGAGTTCTGAAAGCAAGGAGAAGCCGACTGAGTCGAAGCCAGCGGAGTCAAAACCGGACCAAAAGTCTGCGGATGCTGCCGCCACTCCGGAGAAACCAGCTGAAACCACTGCGCAGCCGGAAAATCCGACTGACTCCAAGCCAGTCGCAGAAGCGCCGATGGAGACCCCTCCTGCTCCGGAGAAGCCCGCGCCGGCGACACCTGCGACGACCAAGAAAGGCAAGCGCGCTGAAGCCGCGGCAAAGGCTGCCGCCGCGAAAGCAGCCGCTGCTGCAACCGCCGCTGAGAAGAAGCCCCAGCCGCCCGAGAATGCCGATCCCGAAACGCTCGAGAAGTGGAAATACGACCAGGCAAAAGCGACCGCTCAGCAAGATGGCGAAGTGCTCGCCTTGAAAGAGAAAGCCGACACCGCTCCCAGCGACGAGGAGGCTCGCAGAGCTTTGCGCGCTTACAACAAGGCGCTCTTTGCGCGGATGCGCAAAGCCGATCCGAGCATCAAAGAGCGCGCCGACCGGATGGAGGCCGCGGTGCT
>DASVRY010000404.1:0-2385 GCA_036388395.1 Chthoniobacteraceae bacterium | reverse complement strand
CCTGAAACCGCTTCCGTTGCTCCGGCGTGAGCGCCTCGATGGCTTTGCGCACGTTGTCGAATTCCGGCGACATCTTCGCCCCGCCATCGCGGTTCCCGCGGTCGCCTTTTCCTTTTCCCGCTTCCGGGCTGCGCGGGGTCTCGGGCGGCTCAGCAAGTGCGAGGCTTCCCGAAAGGAGAAGCGCTGCGGCGGCTAGAAAACGGAGCTGTCGAGCCATACGGAACTCTCCTCCGAGTCGAGGAGTTCGTCGAGATTGGTGATCACCTGATAATCAGGACTGGCAGAAACAGCACTCGCGAGCAGCACAATCTGATCTGGTTGCTGCGACATCTCGGCCACAGGCTGCCGGGAGGAAGTCTGTGTGAAAAGCAGGACCGCAACAGCGCAAGCGGTCGCTGCTCCCAAGCCCCAGGCAAAACGAAAGCGGCTGAAAATGCCCGTCCTCTCCTGTTCCTGCTGCCGAATTTCCCGCAGGATATCGCGCGAGAAGAAGGGCGAGATCTCCGGCTTCCTGGCGTGGCCGAGAAGCTCCCAGAGGTCGTCGCGTTCGTCTTCTTGTTTCATCGGTGTGAACTAAAACTCAGCGCGTTATCAGAAGTTGCGCGGCTTCTCCAAAACACCGAATCCGCGAGCGGCCTAGACCTCGTTTGCTTCGAGAAAGCCTTCGAGCTGCCGAATCCGCGTCGGGTGACGCATCTTCCGGAGCGCTTTCGCCTCGATCTGCCGGATACGCTCGCGGGTCACCTTAAACTGCCGGCCGACCTCTTCCAGTGTGCGGCTGTAGCCGTCGACCAGCCCGAAGCGCTGCTCGAGCACCTGCCGCTCACGCTCGGTGAGTGTCTCGAGCACGTCTTTGATCTTCTCCTTGAGGAGCACGATCGCCGTCATGTCCGACGGGTTTTCCGCGCCTTTATCCTCGATGAAATCACCAAAGCTCGTGTCGTCGCTTTCGCCGACGGGCGATTGGAGCGAGATCGGCTGCTGCGCCATCTTCAAGACCGCGCGCACGCGCTCGACGGGGAGTTGAATTTCGTCGGCAACCTCTTCCGGGGTGGGCTCGCGGCCGTAATCCTGCACGAGCTGCTTCTGCACCCGCATGAGTTTGTTGATCGTCTCGATCATGTGCACCGGGATACGGATGGTGCGGGCCTGATCGGCAATCGAACGGGTGATCGCCTGTCGGATCCACCACGTCGCGTAGGTCGAAAACTTGTATCCGCGCCGATACTCGAACTTCTCCACCGCCTTCATCAGGCCCATGTTACCTTCCTGAATGAGGTCGAGGAACGACAGACCGCGATTCGTGTATTTCTTCGCGATCGAAATCACCAGACGCAGGTTGGCCTCGACCATCTCGGTCTTTGCCTTGAGCGCTTTCTTGAGCCAGACCTTCAACTCCTGATACTCGGCGAGGAACTCCTCCGGGCTTAGCCAGGAGCGCATCTGGATGTCTTTAAGGCGCGCGCTGTGATCAACTTTCGGCGCGGTGTCGCCTTTGACCGGCTTCTTCGGTTTGTTAACCTCGTTGAGGTGCAGATTGATCAGGCGGTTCGTCTCATCCGCGAGGTGGACGAACTCCTCAGTGACCTTCTGCTTGAAGAAAAACTTCGGGTAAATCCGCTGCACGGAGTCGTGCAGCTTCTTGAACTCGGCGTACGACTTCGTGTCGTGATTCTTTCCGCCGTGCGCCAGGTAGTTTTTGTAAGCTGTCGCCGCGTTGGCTGCGACCGTCTCAAGGTTGTGGCACAGCTTCGGGAGCTGCTTCATGTAGCGCTCACGGCTCTCGATCTTCTTGTCGAGAATCACACGGTCAAAACGTTCCCGCCCTTCCTGCAGCTTGTGGGCGAGGTCGAGATAGGCGCGGGCGATGAACCCAAAGCGGTTCGTGTACTTCTGGACGTTTAGCTCAGCCTCTTCGATGCGCTTGGAGATCTCCACTTCCTGCTCACGCGTAAGCAGCGGCACCTGGCCCATCTGCTTGAGGTACATCCGGACTGGGTCATCGAGGATGTCGAGCTTTGCCTCGGGCTTTTCCTCTTCCTCTTCGTCTGCTTCCTTTTTCCCGTCCTTGTAGCGATCGACGTCCGACGCATCGATGATGTCGACTTCCATTCCGCGGAGCCGACCCATGATCGTCTCCATTTCGTCCGGATCGTTGATGTTATCCGGGAGCGCCTCGTTGAGGTCGTCAAAAGTAAGGTAGCCCTGTTCTTTCGCGAGCTTCATGAGCTCGCGGAGCTTCTCCTGCACATCTGGCTGATCGATCACGCTGATCGGCTGTGTCACCGGCTTGATCGCCTCCGCTTGAGGTGCAGCAGCGGCTTTGCGAGGAGCGCTCGCGCCGTTGGTTGCTTTGACTTCCTTCTTCGCGGGAGCCACCACTTC
>DASVRY010000403.1:0-6744 GCA_036388395.1 Chthoniobacteraceae bacterium | reverse complement strand
ACACGTCTCCCGAAGCGGATTTGACTGCCGTTGATTTTCAAACTTTGAGCCGGCAGACTGAGGTCCCGACGTCTGTGCAACGCGAATCACAATCGCTCCACGGTGGAGACGAACCGCGACAGCCAGAACGTTGCTTCCTCTGATAGGTGCGGTTCAAGCCGCCTCCGGTCTAAAAGAAGATCGGGATAACGAGGATCGCGACGATGTTCACGACCTTGATCATCGGGTTGATCGCAGGGCCCGACGTATCTTTGTAAGGATCGCCAACGGTGTCCCCGGTGACCGAAGCCTTGTGAGCATCGGAGCCTTTGCCGCCGTGGTTACCTTCCTCGATATACTTCTTCGCGTTGTCCCAGGCGCCGCCGCTGGAGGTCATCGAGATGCCCATGAAGAGGCCCGTGACGATGCTGCCCATGAGTACGCCGCCCAAAATGGTGGCGCCACCGGGAAGCGCCGCAACGATGAGCACCGCCACAACGGGCATCAGCGCCGGAACGATCATCTCGCGGAGCGCGGCCTTGGTGACAATGTCGACGCAGGTCGCGTATTCTGGCGTGTCTTTGCCAGTGAGGATGCCCGGCTTGGCAGCGATCTGGCGGCGCACTTCGGTGACGACCGCACCTGCTGCGCGACCGACGGCGTCCATGCTTGCGGCGGAGAATAGATACGGCAGCAGGCCGCCGATGAAGAGGCCGATCACGACCTTCGGATCGTTCAGCGAGAAATTGAGAGCCGAGGCGATCTGCTCGGGAGCCATCTTGTGCACCGTAGTGAAGTGATGCACCAGGTCGACATAGTAGGAGCCAAAGAGCACCACAGCCGCGAGGCCGGCCGAGGCGATCGCGTAACCTTTCGTGACGGCTTTCATCGTGTTCCCGACAGCGTCGAGATCATCCGTGATCGCCCGCACTTCCTTCGGCAGTCCACTCATCACCGCGATGCCGCCCGCGTTGTCGGTGATCGGTCCGAAAGCATCCAATGAGATGATGATGCCAGCCATCGAAAGCATGGCCATCACCGCGATGGCAATCCCGTAGAGCCCACCGCAATGGTAGCTGCCCCAGATCGCTGCAGCGATGAAGAGCACAGGAAGCGCGGTGGCACGCTGGCCCGTGGCGATGCCGGCGATGATGTTCGTCGCGTGGCCCGTCTCCGAGGCGAGGGCGATCTTCCGAACGGGCGAATACTCGGTGGAAGTATAATAGTTCGTAATGAGCACGGCGACGCCGGTCATGAGCAAGCCGATGATGGCCGAGAAGTAAATGCCGCCAGCGGTGAAATGCGCCGTGCCCGCGTTGATGCCATCGGGGAAGAGCATCCAGGTCACTGGAGCGAACGCGATGGCGGAGACGATGCCGCTGAGCATGACGCCACCCATCAGCGCGGTGGCTGGCTTCAGGCTGGTTTTGTTGACGAAGATGATGCCGATGATCGAGGAGATGATCGAGATACCACCGAGCACGAACGGATAAACCACCGGTGCACCGGCGGAGATCGTCAGTGCTCCGACGAGGACCGCGCCGATGAGGCTGACCGCGTAGGTTTCGAATACGTCCGCGGCCATACCGGCGCAATCACCGACGTTGTCGCCGACGTTATCCGCGATCGTCGCAGGGTTCCGAGGGTCATCTTCATCGAGATTGCTCTCAATCTTGCCGACTAGATCCGCACCGACGTCAGCCGCCTTGGTGTAGATACCACCGCCCAGACGCGCGAAGACGCTGATCAAGCTCGAGCCGAGCGCAAGGCCGATAAGGCTGGAGATTTCCATGCCCGGCGCGACAGCGCGCACGATGACGAAGAAGAGGGCTACTGAAAGCAGCGCAAGACCGACCACAAGTAGACCGGTTACCGCACCGCCATTGAACGCAGCCTGGAGGGCTTTTTGCCGGCTGGTCATCGCACCTGCAGCAGTGCGGACATTTGCCAGAACCGCGACGCGCATCCCGATGAATCCCGCGACCAGCGAACAGACTGCCCCGAGCACAAACCCGATCCCGGTGTATCGATCCTTGAAGATGAAGAGGAGGATCGTAATGACGACCGCGATCTTGCTGATCGAAGCGACCTGACGATTGAGATAGGCGCTCGCCCCTTCCTGAATCGCCCCTGCGATCTCGCGCATCTTCTCGTTTCCGGCAGGAGAAGCGACGACGCTTTTGATTAGGTAAAAGGCAAAGCCGAGCCCCACCACAGCCAGGAGGATGGAGATCAGGATGCCGGAGTTTTCCAGGGAAGACGCTGCGAGTATGGCCATGGTTTTTGGGGAAAAGCGCGGCAGTCTAACGAGTTTGTTTCACCCCGCAACGCTTTAGTAGCCCTTATAAAGGCAGCAGGAGGTTCCTGGGGAGAGCACTCGTCTCAAGTGCTGGTTTACGCGTCCCCCTGAAACGAAGTTACTTCGGCTTCGGTCCCGGCATTTGCTCGAAGGGGAGAAATCCGCGATGACTGGAGTCCATCGCCATCACTCTGCCCGCCTGTCCTGTGGCCTCGCCAGTCCCCCGCCAAGTCCGCTCCTCGGAGTTTCGTTGAGCACATTCATCACTTTAATGAATCTGCTCGCACGAACTACGCCGCTGCGGGGTAATGTCGCGGCTGTGATACGTCCTGTCATCCTCCTGCTACTCCTTGCCATGACCCTCCGCGCGGCGCCGGTGGAACTCGGCATTGATCGGCTCCAGCAGATGAACTTCGTGCAACTCGCCGGCAAACGCGTCGGCTTGGTGACAAACCAGACAGGCGTCAACTCTGCCGGTGTTAAAACGCGCGTAATCCTCAGCAAGGCGCGCAATGTGAACCTTGTCGCGCTCTTCACCCCGGAGCACGGCTTGGATGGCACCGAACTCGCCGGCAAATACGTCTCTTCTCGAAAGGACCGTGTGACCGGCGTGATCGCCCACTCGCTCTATGGGCCGACGCGCAAACCGACGCCGGCCATGCTCCGCGGCATCGATGTGCTCGTTTACGACATGCAGGACATTGGCTGCCGCAGCTACACCTATGTCTCGACGATGGGCAAATGCATGCAAGCTGCGGCCGAGGCAGGCATCGAGTTCATGGTGCTCGATCGACCAAATCCGCTCGGGGGCATGCGCGTGGAAGGTCCGCCCGTCGAGCCACGCTGGATCTCCTTCGTGGGACAGTTTCCTGTGCCTTACGTCCACGGCCTCACGGTGGGAGAGTTGGCAAAAATGAGCAACGCCAAGCAGTGGATGGGGCCGCCCTGCCGCCTCACCGTGATTGAAATGCGCGGCTGGGAGCGCCGCATGACCTGGCGGTCGACGGGGCTGCGTTGGGTGCAGACTTCGCCCAATATCCCGCGCGCCGATTCCCCTGCTTACTACGTGGTGACCGGTCTCGTGGGCTCGCTGGGCGGGATCGAGGCGGGTGTGGGCGGACCGACGCCATTTGAGGTCATCGCCTTCCGCGGTGCTGATGCGGCGAGCTTCACGGGATCGCTGGAGCGGCTGGGCTTTGACGGGATCTCGTATGAACCCTACGCGTCCGGCCCATGGCAAGGGGCGCGGTTGCGGATCGATCCGGATCGGGCAGGCAGTCTCTGCTCGCTTGCCGTCTACCTGATCGCCTCGGGCAACCGCTTTGCGACACCGGGAATCTTTGCCCGCTCCCCTGCGGAGAAGCTGGATATCTTCTACAAGTGCTACGGCAGCCAATCCATCCGCGCGCAGATCGAAGGTGGAACTCCCGCGCCGCGGATCGTCGACGGCTGGCGCGCGAGCGTGCAACGCTTCGAAGGTGAGCGGGCGCCATATCTCCTCTATTAGTTCGTGACCTTTTGCCCGACACAGAAGTCGCAATCGGACCAATCGTGAAACAGCGACTCGCTCTCTACGGCGGCACCTTCGATCCGATCCATCACGGGCATCTGATCCTCGCCCGCGATGCGATGGAACTCTTGAACCTCGATCGTGTGATTTTCATCCCCGCAGCGCTTTCCCCACACAAGCTGGACACTCGGCCGGTAGCCGCGGCGTTGCGTCACGAAATGCTCTGCGCAGCAGTCGAGCACGAGCCGAGCTTCCTTGTGGATGATCAGGAAATCCATCGCCAAGGGCCGAGCTTCACGATCGATACGGTGGAGCAAGTGCGCGCGCGCTATTCCGAAGCCGAGCTGCATTATCTCATCGGCCACGACAACGTGCCGGAGCTCCACACCTGGCGGCGCATCGATGACCTCCGTGCGCTGGTTCAGTTCGTCGTCTTCGGCCGTGGCGAAAATGACGGCTCCCACTCTTTCCCGACGCTCAGCCGCCGGGTCGATATCTCTGCGACGGAGATCCGCACGCGGGTTGCCAGCGGGCAATCCATCCGTTATTTGGTGCCTGAGCCCGTGCGCGAACTCATCCAAAAACATCACCTCTACCAGGACCCTTCCCCATCACTTCCGAACAATTAGCCACTCTCTGCGCGGAACTCGCCGCGAACAAGAAGGCCGAAAACATCGTTGCGGTCGACTTGCGCAATGTCTCCAGCCTGACCGACTTCTTCGTCATCTGCTCCGGCACCTCCGAGCCGCATCTCAAGGCCATCTCGAGCGAGATCCAGGATAAGCTCCGCGATGATCATGGCGTGCGGCCTCACACCGTCGACGGGTATCCCACGAGCCAATGGATTGTGGTCGATTACTACGAAGTGCTCGTGCACATCTTCCACACCGAGAAGCGTGGGATCTACAGCCTTGAAGATCTCTGGAGCGATGCCCCGCGGCTCGCGCTGCCGTCGGAGCATGAACCTGCTCGTTGAGGCGGATGTGGAGTGTCCCTATTGCTTCGAGGTCTATCAGACAATGATCGACACCTCGCAAGGGAACCACGGGACGATCGAGGATTGCACGGTCTGCTGCCGTCCGATCCAGCTTCAGGTGGAATGCGAGGCTGGCGAGGTCTTCAGCGTGAGTTCCTCTCCTGGATAAAAAACTCTACTCGTCCGGCTTCCTCTTCATCTTAGTCACCGCCAGCGAGTGCGGACCGCGAAGAGCAAGAGAAGGAGCAAGCCTGCAGAACGAACCGCAGCAAAATGAAGGTTGAAGTGATCAACACAGGTTCGGAGCTCCTGCTGGGCAGCGTGCTCAATACGCACCTGAAGTATTTCGCCGAGTCGCTCTTCCCTGTTGGGATTCGCATTCAGCGACAAGTCACCGTCCCAGACGGAGATGCGATCGGCACGGCGCTCGCGGAGAGTTTCGCACGAGCCGACGTGGTGCTGGTTACCGGCGGCCTAGGCCCAACGACGGATGACATCACACGTGAGGCAGTCGCGGAATTGCTCGGGCTCGAGTTGATCCACGACGACAGTGTGATGGAAGCGATCACCGCCCGCTTTGAGAGGCGTGGCTTCACCATGAGCGAGCGCAATGCCCGCCAGGCGCAGCGCCCGCGCGAAGCAGTCGTCCTCCCCAACTCGCACGGCACCGCGCCAGGCCTCTACCTTCCCCCTCAACCCCTCTCTGATTCGCGCTGGGGGATCGCGAAGACGCCGCACCTTTTCCTCCTCCCGGGACCTCCGCGCGAATTGCGGCCGATGTTTACGGAAGCCGTGCTCCCGCTTTTACAAAAGCTCGCCCCCGCTACAGCCGCTGAGGAAATGCGCGTCGTGCGCGTCTCCGGAATGGGCGAATCCGCGGTAGAAGAACTCGTCGGTGCGGACATTCTGGCGTTGGGCCTCGAGCTCGGCTACTGCGCACGCCCCGGCGAAGTGGACGTGCGGCTCATCGGCGATCCCGCCGCAATCGCGATCGGGGAAGCGATTCTCCGCGAGAAGCTCGGGTCCCGCGTCGTCTCGAACGATGGACGGCTGCTTGAAGCAGTGGTCGTCGATCTTCTCGCAAGCCGCGGCGAATTTCTCGCGGTCGCGGAATCATGCACAGGCGGGTTGCTCGCGAATCGGCTGACGAACGTGCCCGGTGCGTCAATGGTGTTTGTCGAAGGGTTCGTTACCTACGCGAATGAAGCGAAGATCCGGGGGCTCGATGTTGACCCGGCGGTGCTCCGCGAGCATGGCGCCGTCAGCCGACAGGTCGCCGCCGCGATGGCCCGTGGTGCGGTCGCCGCTGCTCGAGTCGACCATGCGGTGGCTACTACAGGCATCGCTGGCCCCGGCGGCGGCACCGACAAGAAACCGGTCGGGACGGTCTATATCGCCTTCGCGAGCAAATCCGGCGAGGTTAGGGTGGAGCGCCACAATATCCCCACCGATCGGGAGACGTTTAAATTTCTCGCGACGCAAGCGGCGCTGGATTTGATCCGGCGGAGCGTGCCCGCGGTCCCTTCCGAAGCACCGCTATCAACATTGTGAATATCGCCTGGCTCCCGCAGACCGCTTTACCGCTCGCCGTCTCTGTCGCGGCACGTTGGGTGCGCCGCCAGGAGTGCGCAGCCTTTCGCCAAGGAGTGCCGCTTTCCGCCGGTCAGCTCGCGGATGCGCGCCTCGCCGGCGTCTCGCGGCCGGAGCACATCCGGCTTCTCCGTGTCGACTCGGTCGCGAAATTTGAACACGCGCTGCTCAAGCCGATTGCCTTGGTTACCATGCCGCTCGTTGCACAAACGGCGGGACTCACCGCGCGCTACGGAATCCTCATCCGCAGCGACTGCTGGGGCGACCGCGCCTTGCTCGCCCATGAATTCGCGCATGTCGCGCAGTACGAGCGCCTCGGCGGCATCCGCCCGTTCCTGAAAGCCTATCTGCAGGAGTGTCACAAACACGGCTGCCCATTTGGGGCGCTGG
>DASVRY010000402.1:0-4139 GCA_036388395.1 Chthoniobacteraceae bacterium | reverse complement strand
CGCGACAACACTGAGAAGACGCCGCTCTGCATCCACCGCGCGCCGCTCGGCACGCACGAACGCTTCATCGGCTTTCTCATCGAGCACTACGCCGGCAATTTCCCGCTTTGGCTCGCGCCGGAGCAGGTCCGCATCCTGCCGATCGGCGACGAAGCACCGCTCGTCGATTACGCCCGCGCAATTCAGCAGGAGCTCCGCGCCAGCGGCGTCCGCGCCGAACTCGACGCGAGCAGCGAACACATGAAAAGCAAGATCGCCAGCGCCGAGCAGATGAAAGTGCATACCATGCTCGTCATCGGCAACCGCGACCTGGAAGCCGGCAACGTCAGCCTCCGCGTCCACGGCCAAGGGAACCTGGGCGCCAAGCCGCGCGACGAAGTGATCGCCGACATCCTCGCCTCGGTCAAAGAACGCCGCGCGTAAAGCTCGGTCGGAGAAGTCGTCGGTGCGCATTGCCTCGCGAGCCGGACTGCAGCCGGCTTGAACCATAATATGCGATCGGCTTTGCGCGCTGGGTTCGCAGGAGCGTTTCTCGCCTGCCTGATGCTGCACGTCCATGCAGCGGACTTGGGCGATGCTCCGGCCGAGAAGGCATCTCCGGATCGGAGCACTCCAGCGCTGTTGCTGGCCAATGTCTGGACTCCCGCGATCGACCCGACCGGCTGGTGGATGAGTGAAAAATATGACGGCCTCCGCGGCTACTGGGATGGGCAAAAGCTCTGGAGCCGCAAGGGAAACGCGATCCACGCACCGGACTATTTCCTCGCGGAGCTGCCGGCGAACATCCCGCTCGATGGTGAGCTGTGGATCGCCCGTGGCGAGTTCGAGGAAACGATGAGCATCGTGCGCTCGCAGATGCCTGACGAGCGCTGGAAGCGGGTGCGTTTCATGGTCTTTGACGCACCCCAAGCGCCGGGCGTCTTCGAGCAGCGGATGGAGTTTCTCCGCGCCACCCTGTCCACGGAAAGCGAGTTTGTGAAAGTGGTCCCGCATGAGCACTGCCACGGGACGAAGCACCTGCTCGCCGAGCGTGACCGTCTAGTGGCACTCGGCGCCGAGGGGCTGATGCTTCGCAAGCCCGAATCTCAGTATGAGCGGGAGCGGTCGCCAACTTTGCTCAAGCTGAAGACGCACGACGACGCGGAGGCGACGGTCATCGCGCACCTTCCCGGGCAGGGAAAGTACGCAGGCAGGCTTGGCTCCCTTCGTGTCGAGACGTCGGACAAACGCCAGTTCTCGATTGGCACCGGGTTCACCGACGCGCAACGGGAGAGCCCTCCGCCAATCGGGACCGTCGTTACGTATCGCTTCCGCGGACTTACAGAAAAAGGGCTGCCGCGCTTTCCCTCCTTTGTCCGCGTGCGCCAGGACTGAGGCGCGCGACAGCCAGCGACGTGCTCTCCGCACGGTGACCCAGCGGGCTTTACAGCCATGGGAAAGCTGGTAGCTCTCGGCGGTGCGCGGCCGAGAGATGGGCCCGGAAGGCGTCTCGGAATCCACCATTCTTCACCAAAGCCGCACTCCTCCTTTGCTCATGATCTCCTCCTTTATCGAACCCCTCGAATCCCGCATCGCTCCCGCCTCCGCTCTGGCCCCCTTCGGCGATCGGGACGGCGACAGCGTCACGATCAAGATCACCACGGTGGGTGGTTCGTCGGCAGATCTAAAAACCGCTCTCGAGGCCGCTCAGACGTTCATCCTTGAGGGACAAGGCTTGCAATTGCAGGCGCTGGATCTCACCGATCCGATCTTCAAGGGCGCCAACGTCACGATCAAAGCCACTCGGGATGCAGCCAAGGGCGGCGACGGCCTTGTCGCGGTGGGTCGCATCGAGGCGACAGGCCAAACTTTGGGCAAAGTCACCGTCGATGGGGACCTTGGGAAAATCGTCTTCGGGGTCGCCGGTGATACGCAGGCAATCAAATCCCTAACCGTGCAATCCTTCGGCCGCTATGGCGCCGAGACGGGCGGGGGCAACCTAAGCTCGAGCTTCGCCGGAGGTGTCGGGAAGCTCACCGTGAAGGAGGACATTGTAGGAGCCGAGATTCGAGCTTCAACTTTTGCTCGTCTGAGCGTCGGCGGGAGCATCATCGGCGGCGACAATGTGTTCGGCGGCACCTTTTTCGGCAGTTCCAACGGAGCGTCGGTGGTCAAAATCGGGGGCGACATTATCGCGGGTGCCGGCTCAAACAGCGGAAAAGTCTTCTTCCACGACCCCGTGAAGAGCTTCACCCTTGGCGGCTCACTCTTTGGACCTGCGGACGGGGCCGAGGAGTTCTTTGGGCAGCTCCAATTCGATAACGCCGTGCGCAAGGTCGTCATCAAAGGCGACGTTATCGGCGGGACCGACGAATACCTTCTCGGTGGCCAGGTGGACATCGATGGAAAGGTCGGCACGCTTCAGATCGGCGGTTCCCTCCTCGGGGTCGGCGACTATGTTTCGTCTGCTCCTGGTGGCGGGTCCGTCTTTCTGAAAGAAGCCGCCAAGAGTGTGACGATCGGCGGGAACATCGCTGGTGGCACAGCGTTCCAAACCGGCGTCCTGCTGCTGCAAAAATCCGCGCAAACCATCTCGGTGGGTGGAAGCCTCATCGGCGGAGTTGCGACCTCTACCGGCAGCATCATCCTTGATCAAGGGACGATCAAGAGTCTGAGCGTAGCCGGTGACCTCATCGGCAGCGGAGCTTTCTCCGGCGCGATCGATGGAAACCTGAATACCACCATCCAGAAGCTCACGATCGGTGGAAATTTCGACGTGCGCGGCGAGAGTTTCATCCGCGCCAACGTGATCGAAAGCCTGATCATCAAGGGCGATGTGATCGCAAGCAGTGTGGACGGGGAGACCAATGAAGCGATTCGAGGGCTCAACGGCATCGGTACGATCTCGATCGGTGGCTCCATCCTCGGAAATGAGGTAAACACCGTTCGCATCGTAACCACGACGCTTGGCTCTCTCACTGTGGGGAAGAATGCTCAATACGCTGAGATCGCCGTCACCGATCTCGAGTCGAAGGTTCAAAGCCTTGCAGTGAATGGCGCATGGATCTCCAGCCGCTTCACCTTCGCGAACGATGACGGCGCAGATAACATCTACGGCACAGCTGATGATCCGGCCGTTAACGCGGCTTTTGACGGCACAATCTCCAGCATCGTGATCAAGGGTCAGGTCGTTGGGACCTTCGGCGGCACAGACAGCTATGTCATCCGCGCCCCGAAGATCGGCGCGCTGAGCATTGCCGGCACCGTCTATCCTCTCACCGCAGGAGCAGATGACTTTAACCTCGGCATCACTGCGGACGTAACGGTGGTGGATTTGAAGTGACCGCCGGCGATGCGGCCGCGAATTCACATCGGCCAAGCTGCCAAGAGGCAGGCGGACGCGGCTCGTTGATGACCTCCCGCTGCAGGCGATCACATTGAACCGTGATGAGAGCCTGGACTCGGTCCCTATACTGGGCGGCATTCGCTATCGTCGCCGCGGGTATTGGTGGCGTTCTGTGGTGGGCTCACCGCGTCTCGGCGGCGCGTGCGGCGCTGGTTAGTTACAAAAGCGTCGCGATCAAGCGGGGAGTGCGATTCGCCTTCCGCGAGTTTCTCCCTCCCGAGATGCCGCCCGCGGCGAATTACGCGGCGCTTCCGCTATTCTATCCCGGTGCGCGGGATCGGAATGGCGCTCCTTTGTCGTTCGAGCTGCCCGGCGGAACAATGCGGACGGAGAAAGCACAGATCGACGAGATTCTTACGTCGGCCGCCGATCGCATGACGAAAGCCGGTTGGCTCCCGTCGGGCAGCAACGACCCTGACCCTGCGGAAGCCGTCCTGCGCGGGCTCGAGCGGTTCTCTGCGGACTTTGGTGAACTCCGCGCAGCACGCGGACGCGAGGGCGCGAGCTTCAAAAGAGATGTAGCAGCCCCGCCGCATACCGGATTCCCGCACCTGACCGTTTGCCTGCATTTAGCAGGGCTTTGGGCTTTGCGCATGCAGGCGCATCTAGACTCTGGAAAGCCATGGGAAGCTATCGAAGACCTTTCCGATGGTCTTCGGCTCTACTCCGCTCTTAAACGCGAGCCGACAATGCTCTCGATGCTAGTCAAGGTAGCCGTGGTGCATCAGCTCCAACAGGCAGTTCAAAGTGGCCT
>DASVRY010000401.1:0-3222 GCA_036388395.1 Chthoniobacteraceae bacterium | reverse complement strand
CGGCTACTTCAGCCAGCACCGCGCCGACACGCTTGATGCGGAGAAGACGGTGCTCCAGGAAGTGCTCGATGCCGCTCCGACGATCCGCGAGGAGGAAGCGCGCGGGATTCTCGGGTCGTTCCTTTTTCGAAAAGAGGAAATTTACAAGAAGACGGCGGTCCTCAGCGGTGGCGAGAAGAGCCGGCTCAACCTCATCAAGTTCCTCGTTGATCCGCCCAACCTCCTGCTGATGGATGAGCCGACAACCCACCTCGACATTCAAGCGGTCGAGTCGCTGATTCTGGCACTCGAGGCGTATGAAGGTACGCTCGTCTTCATCTCCCACGACGTGCATTTTATCCGCAAACTCGCGACGAAAGTCCTGCACGTCAGCGCCGGCAAAGTGATGCCTTACCCCGGCGGGTACGACTATTTCCTGGAAAAAACCGGGGCGTTGGAGAATGAGCGCGCGGCTTTGACCGCCGGCTAAATCGGTTGGTTGAGTAAACTTCAGCCTTTCAAACTCCCGATTCTCGGGTCTCCTAAAGTATCCATGAAACTCCGGCTTCTTCTCTCACTGATCTCCGCCGCCTTTGCGCACCCTTTTGTTATGAATGCTGAACCACTCGCTGTCGGCGCACCCGCCCCGGAAATCACCGCTGTCGATCAGGACGGCAAAGCAGTCGACTTCAAGTCCATCTACGCCAAAGGGCCCACGCTGGTTTATTTCTATCCAAAGGCCGACACGCCGGGCTGCACGAAGCAGGCCTGCAGTCTCCGCGACGAATGGTCGACTTTGCAGGGCAAGAGCATCCAGGTCATCGGCGTGAGCGGCGACGAGTCTGCGGATCAGAAGAAGTTTCAGGAGAAATACAAGCTGCCCTTCACGCTCGTCGCCGACAACGAGAGCAAAGTCGCGCAGGCCTTCGGCGTGCCCCTGAGTGGCAAGATTCCGGCACGGCAGTCGTTCCTGATCATGGACGGGAAGATCATCTGGCACATGCCAAAAGGCTCGACCGAGACCCACGCGAGGGACGTGCTCAAGGCCTACCAGGAAGCTTCACAGGGCAAGTCCGCGTAAAGAACTCGCGTGGATTCCGCAACGCCATCGACTCTCTCCGGCGCGGAAAAGCGCGCCCTCAAAGCACGCGCCCAGCGCCTTGAGCCAGTGCTGAAGCTTGGCCATGGCGGCTCGAGTCCGGCGTTCCTCGCCAGCCTTGATGCGGCACTGAAGCAGCATCAGTTGGTGAAAGTGCGCTTCACCGATCACAAGGAAGAGAAGAAAACGCTCGCGCCCGAGATCGCTGCGCAAAGTGGGAGCGAGCTGATTATGCGCGTCGGCAATGTTGCCGTCTTCTACCGCGCCGGCCGTGCGGCCGGCGAGGAAGAGGCGTAGTTCTGTTCTGCGAGATTGCAGTGGTAGCCATCCCCGCGTCAGCAATGGCGCGAGGATCAACAAGGCGAGGTGCGGCTTTGACCGGCGCGGCCTTTGATCAGCTAAAGCAAGGTGTCGGAAACTCGGCTCGCATCTTCCGGCGCGCTTCGGCAGTTTCGCGGAAGTGAAGGTCCCAGAGCTCGTCCAAAACACCGCCAGCACGATCCTCTCGCGATTCGGCTACGAGCTGACTCGGCGGAAGCCACAGGTCGCCGATGTTACGATGGAGGGCGCAATCGGTCGCGCTCGCGATCGGGGGATCTCCGCGGCGACAGTCCTCGACGTCGGCGCGGCTCAGGGAAAGTGGACGCGAACGGCGCTCCGGCACTTCCCAGATGCGCGCTATCTGTTGTTTGACCCACTCGAGGAGAGGCGACCAGATCTGGAGACTCTCCACCTGGACCATCCCAATGTGGACTTTGTCATCGCGGCTGCAGGCGCTGCGCCGGGAACGGTGTCATTGACTGTCCGGGATAACCTGGACGGCAGCACAGTCGTCGAACAGCCAAAGGGAAACATTCGGCCAGTGCCCGTCACTACCATCGACGCGGAGATCGCCGCCCGCAGTCTGCCCGCACCGTATTTCCTCAAGCTCGATACGCACGGTTATGAGCTGCCGATATTGGAAGGCGCAGCACAAACTCTTCGCGAGACAAGCCTCCTTATTCTCGAGACCTACAACTTTCGGCTACATGCCGGCGCGCTGCTTTTTCATGAGATGGTGGCGCATCTCGACACGCTCGGGTTTCGCTGCCTCGAAATTGTCGACCCGCTGTTGCGTCCCAAAGACCAAGTCCTTTGGCAGCTCGACATCGTGTTTGTCCCAAAGGATTCGCCGCTGTTCGCACGCGGATCGTTTCGGTAAAGTTGCGGGTGTCCTCTTGCTCCGGTGATGACCTGGCTGGAGCCGCGAAGCTGAAACCCTCAGAGCCTCATCGATAAGACCTATGCACAATAGACGACGTGTTAGCTTGGTTGCGGCATCGCTCCTCCTTTTCGCCAGCGTTTCCAACGGAGCCGACTGGCCGACGTGGCGCGGGCCCGGCGGCCTCGGGATCACGTCCGAGACTGATCTTCCGCTGACGTGGAGTGCGACGGAGAATGGAATGTCGACCTTGGTGAACACAGTCACGAGTGGGGTTACGCTGCTGCTCCCGTGATCCACGGCGACTTGGTTATCCTGAATTTCGGCCCCGGCCCGCGCACATTTCTCGTCGCGCTCGACAAGAAAACGGGGAAGGAAATCTGGCGCATAGAACCGCCGCCGGTTGACGGCACCAAGCGCACCGATGGGTTCGCCGGAAAATCCGATGGCATGATCGGTTCGTGGAGCACTCCACTGATCATTGAAGTCGCTGGCCGCGCGGAACTGATCATGACATGGCCTGAAGCTATCGTGGCTTACGAGCCAGCGACCGGGAAAGAGCTTTGGCGGAGCGGCGGACTAAATCCTTTGCTCTACACCTCACCAATTGTTGGCGAAGGCGTGGCCGTGGGGATGAGCGGTTATGGCGGCAGCTCAGTCGCAGTCCGCACCGGCGGGAGCGGTGATGTCACCGAGACGCATCGGGTCTGGCACAAACCGCGCGACAAGCAGCGGATTGGCTCGGGTGTGATCACCGGCGGCCACATCTACATCATGAACATGCCGGGCACGGCCCAGTGCATCGACCTGAAAACGGGCGAGACGAAATGGGAAGAGCGGCTGAAAGGCAGCGGTGCAAAGTCGGAGTCATGGGCGTCCATGGTGCTCTCGGGGGACCGCTTATATGTGACCAATCAGGGCAGCGACACTTTCGTGCTGAAAG
>DASVRY010000400.1:0-2214 GCA_036388395.1 Chthoniobacteraceae bacterium | reverse complement strand
GAAAACGGTGCTGGGCGCGTTGGCTGGCCTAACGGGGTTCGTGGTGACCGCGCTGGCGCTTCAAGAGCTTGATCCGCTCCGGGGAGTGCCGGATGTAAAAGCCCAAGTCCACCGGGCAAGAATGGATCGCGCGGCAAACGTGGTCTTCTTTGGGTCCAGCCTGACTCGCCGTGGCTTGAATCCAGCGGTATTCGACCAGCGTCTGGCAGGCGCCGGAATCGCCTCGCATGCGTTCAACTGCGGCGTGGATGGGATGACGATGCCCGAGATCTTGTTCCTGGTGGATCTAGTTCTCCGCGACCTGTCGGAGGTGAAATGCGTCGTGCTCGAAGCGTCGCCTGTCCGCAATCCACCACCCGCCAAGCGCCATCAGGAACTCAGCCCCCGTGATATTTACTGGCGGTCCGGGCGGCTGACGTGGCTTGCGCTGCGACAATCATGGCAGCGATCTCCAGCTCCCGCGAAAGCCGAAGCAGCGACGCGTCACGAGATGCTCACATCTGCAGTTCAGCTCTGGTTCCGACGCTTTGTAAATCTTGGCCGGATTGCCGAATTTGTGGATCTCACCAGATCCAAAGCAGACGATTCCCCAGCAGCACGGCCCTCGCCCGGAGCGCTCGCCTTGAACTTACCCTCGGATGAGCGGGGTTTCCTCGGTGTCGACTCAAAGATATCAGCCAAAGACCGCTCGGAACTCCCAAAACGGGTGGGTGAGATTCCGATGCAATGGGAGAAGGCTCGTGAAGACACGGTTGGCGCGGAAGCGTTGACTGAGCTTGCCCGACGCTTGAAAGCAAGGGGCACACAGCTCGTCCTGGTCCATCCCCCCGACGTGAAACGGCGGCCCGCTCCATACCCGAGCCTCGCGGGGGAAGGTGTGATGGAGCTGAACTTCATGGATCCCGTGCGGTACCCTGAGCTTTATTCCCCCGAACACCGATACGACAGCCGGCACTTGAATCGTGAAGGTGCCACTCTTTACTCGGACCTGCTGGCCAGGGAGTTGATTCCGATCCTCGATCGAGGAACTCTTTAGTCGCCACAGCTGTGCGCGGTGGCTGTGTAGCTGAGAGGAGCGGACCCTTCCGCGAACGCGCTGGCTGGGATCATAGCAGCAGCGCGCTGATCACGCTGAAGAGAGTAACGAAGTCCTGAGTGTGCTCGTAACGAGTTCACCTCCCGACGGATTTCACTGCTCAACGCGCGCCTTGCTCCGCCACATAGGCGGCAAATCGCTCCGCCAAGGCGGCAGTGAAAAGCACTGCTCCCTCGTGGTTCAAGTGGGCAAAGTCGCTGCGATGTGCTGGATCGTAGAACTCCGGATACCGCTTCGGGTCGTCGAAGCTGAAGTGGGGAGGTGCCTCAGCCCCGGGGTGGAAAATCACCTTGTGTGCTTTCGGGTTCGGCGGAACGAGGTAGATCACAGTAGCTCCCGCACGCTCCATCGAAGCTGAGAAGCTGCGCAAGACATCGTCAGCGACCTTCGCCATCTCGGGTGACATCTCTTCTCTCGGCGAATTCAACGCGTCGCGAAACTTTTTCCACTCTCGTTCCGGCATGCGACCTTTGATCGGTATGTAGCCCCGCTCTTTGCTGACGAAGGTGTCTCGTTGCCCTTCCGCCTGCGCACCAATGGTGAGCGCGCCGATCCACTCGGCGGCCTCGCCGATGTTGCTCATTCGCCGGCACCATAGGCTTAGGTGATCAAAGAGCAGCTCTCGCGGGCCCTCCGTCCCCGCCGACGTGGTCGACATATCGGCCAGGAGAGCTCGCACCACCATCCAAGTGCGTTTGAAATCGTGCCAGTAAACGATGCGCCGGGTCCCGCGCTGAGTCTCTGGAATGGCCGTTCGGATTCCGGTGGCCTCGATGAAGATCCACTTGAATTTCCGCCCTGCACGGCGCCTCAGCGCCTTCTCGCAGAGATACGTGCTTTCCGGAAAACCCATGCCGTCCACGCCACAGTTGAAGGTGCGGACCTTGATCCCGTGAGCTTTCAGCGCAGCGTCGAACTGCCGCGGAATCAAACCGCTGTAAATCTTGCTCGAGCCAAGAAACAGCACATCGCAGCGTTTCTCTTCAGCGACAGCCTTGAGCTTTGCTCGCACCTGCGGGATTGCGGGAAACGGCGCGGCGGCTCGCAAGACCCACGCTCCTGCAATCAGCGCCGTGAAATAACACGTGCCGCTGCCGACACTCTTCATCCAGCTCATC
>DASVRY010000399.1:0-4317 GCA_036388395.1 Chthoniobacteraceae bacterium | reverse complement strand
AAGGCACAGCAGCAGCCGGGCTGGCATAAGCTACCTGCCCGAGTCAGCTCTCCAGCACCACATCCCGAATGAAGGTCGGGTGAACGTTTCGGCAGCCGGTTACCTCCGGGGAGCACATTGACCGGCCGCTGTTCCTGGATGGCGTCCGCACTGGGCCCCTTGTAGTTCATAGGACGTGCCTGCAAAGTTTCAGAGTCCGTCCGTGATCGAGCCGTTATCTCGGGCGTGGTATAGCGCTTCTTTGGATGAATTTCTTCGGTCTGAGACAGTGGAGATACTTGGCTGTCTGGCGAAGCGGGGAGATTTCTCGCTGCTGACGACCCAACGCGATACCTGGGTTACTCAGATCGAGCTGCTAAGGCACGAGCTCGCGGGTCTCGAAGGTTCGATTTACTTCGAATACAGCATCCCACGAATGGGGCGGCGGATCGATGTAGTCCTTATCGTCGGCTCTGTGGTGTTCGCTCTCGAGTTTAAGGTCGGGGAGCAACTCTTCGAGCGAACGTCGATCGACCAAGTGTGGGACTACGCTCTGGATCTCAAAAACTTCCACGAGGCCAGCCACAATATTTCACTCATCCCGGTCCTGATTGCGACAGACGCAGATCACTCGGCCTCGATGTCTCTTCAGGCGGATCCGGACCAGGTTTACCGACCCGTGACGATCGCAAAGCAGGATCTGCGGACCTTAATCGAATCTGCGTTACAAACGATCAAGGCTGCGACCATCCATCCGCAAACGTGGGCGTCTGCTCCCTACCACCCGACTCCAACGATTGTAGAGGCGGCGCGGTCTCTATATGCCCAACACTCAGTGGAAGCGATCGCGCGATTCGATGCTGGTGCGAAGAATCTGAGGTCAACCTCGCGCAGGGTTGAAGAACTCGTAGACGAGGCGCGGACAACGCAGCGCAAGATCATCTGTTTCGTCACTGGAGTTCCAGGCGCAGGGAAGACTCTCGTAGGGCTAAATATCGCAACGCGGCACCGCTGTCGTGAAGAACCTACCCACGCCGTCTTCCTGTCCGGCAACGGCCCCCTGGTTGCGGTGCTCCGAGAGGCTCTCACACGCGACGAGGTTGCGCGGCGGAAGGCTCAAGGGGACAAGGTGCGCAAGGGAAAGGTGGGAGAAAGCGTCAAAGCCTTCATCCAGAATATTCACCACTTCCGCGATGATGCTCTTCACGATTCCGCTCCGCCGATCGAGCACGTGGTAATCTTCGACGAAGCACAACGTGCCTGGAATCTCCAGAAGACCGCCAACTTCATGCAACGGAAGAAAGGCCGTGCAGGCTTCGCACAATCCGAGCCGGAGTTTCTTATCTCCTGCATGGACCGGCACGACGACTGGGCAGTGATCATATGCCTGGTTGGAGGAGGTCAGGAAATCAACGTCGGAGAAGCGGGTATTGAGGCTTGGCTAGAGGCGCTCAATCACTCGTTTCCACATTGGACCGCTTACGTTTCATCCAAGCTAACCGACAGCGAGTATGGTGCAGGTGAGGCCCTGAGGCAGATCGCATCAGGAGGTAAAGCTAGGTTCGACGATTCACTTCATCTCGCCGTCTCCATGCGCTCATTTCGAGCGGAGAACGTCTCCGGATTCGTGAAGGCCATGTTGGACTGTGAGCAGTCAGATGCCCGCTTAGCGTTCAAAAAGCTCTCTGCGCGGTATCCTATCGTCTTAACCCGCGACCTTGCAGCTGCGAAAGCATGGGTCCAAGGGAAAGCACGAGGCACGGAGCGGTTTGGCTTGGTTGCGTCTTCGAAGGCGCAGCGCCTGAAACCTCACGCAATCGACATTCGGATTGCAGTTGATCCGGTCCATTGGTTTCTCAACGAGAAGGAAGACACTCGCTCAAGTTGCTATCTTGAGGACGCAGCGACTGAGTTCCAAGTGCAGGGGCTAGAACTCGACTGGACCTGTGTCACTTGGGACGCCGATCTTCGTTTCACCGCCAATGGCTGGAGCTTTCATGACTTTCGCGGCGACCGCTGGACTAACATTCGAAACGTCGAGAATCGAGATTACCTCCGGAACGCGTATCGCGTGCTACTCACCCGCGCACGACAAGGCATGGTTCTGTTTGTCCCTGAGGGGGCTGCACTCGACCCGACTCGCCCAGCGGATTTTTATGATCCCACCTTCGACTACTTGGTCGGCTTAGGAATTCCTGTCTTAGAGACACGCGACGCCCCCGTTTAGTCGAATAGTTCGTTCGGCACAAAATACCCGGATCGCACAAGCGATTTCGCCGACTTCGTGAGGAAGCCAGAAAACACCGTCGAAATCCGCGAGTTCGTTACCCTCAAGCCAGAGACCGATTTCCGCGTAATGATCCCCACTGATCAGTTCCGCACAACAAGGCGCACGTTCGCCCTCCCTGGTGTGGAGGATGATCCCGATTCCGTTGCTAGACGGGGTGAGCTGACAACCGTTTGGTGGACAATTCTCACCTCGCTCTCTGGGAAGTGCCATGTTGTTGTGCTTGTAGGCATTTGCTAGGTGTTCAGTAAGGCGATGTTGCGCTTAGAGCCTGCGCCCGCTGCTGTGGATTAGCGTTCTGAGCGAGTGAGTTCGCGTTGCCATTCGCGAGAGTCAGCCTGTCCAAGCATATCAGTCTATGGACTATGAGTCATGTTGTGCACTGGCATGTGGTGCGAAGAACGGTTCTCACGTGATGCCTTCCAATCCCCGCCAGCGCATGCGCGGTGAAGCGTGGCTCCGCGGTTCGACATCCGCTGATGCGAGGTGCAGCGGATTCGCACCGGAGCGTTCACGCGCCATGTCGAGGCGCGGCGCGCAGCCGCTACTCCTGGAAACCTCGGGCGACGAGCAGCGCGATCAGATCAATGCGCACCTGCGAGAGAGTCTTGCCGGCAAGGTTCGCCTGCACCGAGTGCTCCTGATCGTATTTTGCGGTGAAATTATCCTCCACAGATCGGCTGCCAATGAAGGCGAAGACTTCGCGAAACGAGCCCTTCAGAAGCTGAGGCTGCTGAGCCGTCATGGTCGTTCCATTCCCGGCTTTCACGATCAACTCCTTCTGCACGCCATGCAAAAGAGCGAGATGGCTCCGATCGGCTCGCCACTCGACGGGGCCACGAACTTCTCCGCTGTGGCAAAGGCCCACTCAACCTTCCCGTCGTCACGGGTGAAGGGTGCGACGGTGGTGAAGGTCTATGTGAATCCAGTGTCCCGCTTCTTCTCTCCCTCGATCGTGCCATAGGTGAGCACGAGCGCCTGCCTGGCGGCCGGATCGATCGCGATATAGCACTTCAGGCGAAGGCTCGGCGGGGTGGTGCGAGTGGTGAACCGCGTCGCGGTGCCGGAGTAGATCAGCACCGTGGATTCCGCCGGGACGGCAAGCACCGTGAGGAAGAGAGCGACAGCAAGCAGTCAAAGGCGCATGGCCGCAGTGTGGCGGAGGGCGGGTGCGAAGACAATCCTCCTCGCGACCTGACTCGCTATCCGCCAGGAGGGGGCAGGCTTTCGTCTAAGCTTCCAAGCGGACGGGCGCAGTGCGATGGCAAAGCTCGAGGCGGTTGCCACAAGGGTCCTCGAAGAAGGCGGCGTAATAGGTGTGGTCGTCCTCCCAGGCGGGCGCTTCGAACTCCAGCGCGCCGGCGCGTGCGGCGATGCCGGCGAGACGATCCAGCTCGACGACGCTTTCGACCCAGAAAGCGATGCGGTTTTCATTCGGCACGTGCGCCGCAGATTCCGTGACGCCGAAGAATGCCGCCGGCCCACCGTCGGCGCTGTCGGCTTCGTACTGGATCCAGCCGGGGATCTCCGTTTTCCGCACGAAGCCGAGCGCCGGCAGAAGTGTTTCGTAGAAGCTGCGCGCGAGGTCGAGGCTGGGCACGCGGAGATCGATGTGGTCGAAGAGGCGAGGCATGAGGGAAGGAGACTGACTATGGTAGGCGCGGGGCGAGGAGGATGACGCTGGCGCCGATGAGGCAGATGCTCGCGCCGATCAGATCGAAGCGGTCGGGGACAGTGCGTTCGACGGTCCACATCCAGAGGAGCGATGCGGCGATATAGATTCCGCCGTAGGCTGCATAGGCGCGGCCGGCGAGATTCGCGTCGGCGCGGGTGAGCAGCCAGGCGAAGAGGAGTAGAGAAAGGCAGCCGGGGATGAGCCACAGCGGACTGCGATGTTGCCTCAGCCAGGCCCAGAAGCTGAAGCACCCGGCGATCTCGCAGACAGCCGCGGCGAGGAAGATGAGGAGACTTCGCATGGGCGGCAGGAAGCGTAGGACGGCGAACCTTCTTTCGCGAGAGATTGCGCGGATCGGGCAGGGCAAAGGTTGGCT
>DASVRY010000398.1:0-4577 GCA_036388395.1 Chthoniobacteraceae bacterium | reverse complement strand
CCCCGCCAAAGCTACCCGGTCGACGTTCACGCTCAGGATTGCAGCGCCGACTCCACCTTCCATGCTCGTCGCACCCTTCACCGAGAAGAGCGCGCCCGTGGCGAGGAGAGTGTTATCGCCTGCACCGCCGATGTAGCTGAGACTGCTCGCGAGGCTTGCGCGACCATTGAATTCCAGCACGTTATTTCCCGCGCCACCCTCGACGACTACAGCATCACTGATTGTCGTGGCCGCAGAGTTAAGCCGCGCGGCGCCGCCGCTGCTGCCTAGATCGATGCTTAGGTTGCCGATGATCTGAGTAGAGTCGCCACCAAAGTTGATTGTTCCCGTCCCAATCCCAAGAGAGAGATCAACGGGCGCCGGTGCAGTTGCTTTGCCAAAGATGTTCCGCTTCGCATTGAAGAGGAATTCGTCAGTGCCAGAGCCGCCATCGAAGGATACTTCGCCTTGGACTGTAAGTGATGTTCCGCTGGCATTGAACGAGTCACTCCCATCACCCGCGGTGAAGGTGAGCTTCTGCTTTAGAAGCGTTTCGGCTCCAGTGATCAATATGGAGTCGCTGGCAGCGCCGCCGGTGATGAGCACATTCCCAGCGACCTTTGTGATCGCCGAAGCAAACGTGGCAGTGCCCCCGCCGCCGAGATCCAGATCGAGGGTGCCGCGGAGCGCCGTCTTGTCTCCACCGAAGTTGATCGAGCCGGACTCTGAACCAAGGGCGATCTCTACCTTCCCGCCCGCCTTGCTCTTGAGATTGCTGGTTTGGAGCGAATCGACGCCGGCGTCACCGTTAAAGCTCAGGTTCTTGAGGGCGCTTAGATTCGTCAGAGTGAAGGTATCGGCGCCAATCCCGCCGTTGATGTCGATAGTCTTCAGAACACCTTTGAAAGACTTCGATGTTTCGCCAGCGGCTCCGACGTCCGTGCCAATTCCGTCGACGCGAAACTTGTTCAAGCCGGTTTTCACGATCTCAACGTTGTGATCGGCACCATCGGTGCCGTTGATCGTCAGCAGACCGTCTGCAAAGGTAGCGGTGACGAGCCCAGCAGGGGCGATACGTTGTTCAAGGGGCTCGAGTGAGGAAAAGATAGAGGAATTCATATTTATGGCTGTGGGCCCCAATTTATGGAACCGCGCCCTCTGTTATAGCATTTAGGGGGCCGCCATGAGACTTATGTCAGGTTATTCCTCTCGCCTTTTCCCATGATGAGTTCCGTGCCGCTCCGCGTAGACGCGAGTGAACTCCGCCCCGAAGAAGAGGATCTGCGAGGAGTAGTAGACCCAGGCGAGCACCACGATGAGCGAACCAGCCGCACCAAAGCTGGAGCCGATGGCGCTGCGGCCAAGATAAAACCCAAGCAAGAGCTTCCCCACCGTGAAAAGCGTCGCCGTGAGGAAGCCGCCGACCCAAACGTCACGCCAGGCAATCCGCACGTCCGGCAGCACCTTGAAGATGGTGGCAAAGAGGATCGTCGTGATCGCGAGCGGGATGATGATATTGCCCACCTGCCAGATCATGTCAGCGCCCGGCAGAACGCCGCTCATGTATTTATCTGCCGCGGCGATCGCTGCCGAGATGAGGAGCGAAACGAGCAGGAGAAAGCCGATGACGAAGATCATGCTAAAGGAAAGCAGCCGGTCCTTGATCTTGATCCAAAACGCGCGACCGGTGCGCTCCTTTACACCCCAGATGTGATTCAGTGAGTCCTGGAGTTCCGCGAATGCACCAGACGCGCCGAAGAGCACCACAAGGAATCCGATCACAGCGCTCCACCTGTTGGTGCCGTTCTGGGCGCCTTGCTTCAAGATGCCGTCGATGATTTCCGCTCCTTGAGAGCCGATGAAGCTGCTCGCTTCCCGGACGAGCTGCGCGCGCGCGGCGTCGCGCTCGTAAAAGATACTGACGATCGAGAGCACGAGAATGACCAGCGGAGCCAATGAGAAGACGGTGTAGTAGGCGAGCGCCGCGCCCATTTTCGGGGCTTTATGTGCGCTCCAGCAGGACGCGGTTTCCTTGAGAAGATTGAGCCAGTCGCGCATGTGGAGTTAATCGTCCGGTCGCGGCAAGGTAGCTGTCCGCAGGACCCGTGACGCGCATGGCTGGCGCGGGTCACGTAGTGTGCATCGTGCGGATCATGACCTACAACGTCCACGGCTGTGTCGGCACGGATGGAGTTCGGTCGATCGAGCGAATCGTGGAGGTCATTGCCGCATATAAGCCCGATATTATCGCGCTGCAGGAGCTGGATGTTGGCCGCGCGCGATCGGGCGGAGCGCATCAGGCGCGGCTCATCGCTGAAGCGCTCCGAGTTCAATACCACTTTCATCCGGCAATGAGAATGGAGGAGGAGGAATATGGTGACGCGATCCTCAGTGCGCATCCGCTGGAGCTCGTCAAAGCGGCGGTGCTGCCGACACCGCCGTCGCGCTTCCTACGCGAAACACGCGGCGCGCTTTGGATTCGGACGCAGATCGACGGAGTGCGATGGGAGGTGATTAATACGCATTTCGGCCTCGGTCGCGCGGAACGCTTCGCTCAGGCGCAGGCGCTGCTCAGCCCCGACTGGGCAGGGGCAGCTTCAGCGGAAACACCGTTGATCGTGGTGGGGGATTTTAATTCCCGTGCGAATGGCCGCGCACACCGGGTGCTCACGAGCCGCTTTCGCGATGCGCAACGTGAAGCGCCACCGTATCGGCACGGGGCGACCTTCATGACGAGGCTGCCATTCATCTGCGTGGATCACATCTTCGTCAGTGCCGCGATAAAGGTGAATGCCGTCAACATTCCGCGCACTCCACTTACTCGCGCCGCATCAGATCACTTTCCGCTGATTGCGGAACTTGCGTTGGAGCGAAGCTCGTTAGTGCTTTGACTTTGGTAATCTGATCACGAGGGCACTTTCCCCGCCGCTCCGTCATCCTGAGCGAAGCGCAGGTGGAAAGGCGGGCGAGGCGCAGTCGAAGGGACCCGTCGCGCTCGCTAGCGGCTCCGCAAGGCGAAGCGATGTCCAGCTCTGCTGCTCGGCGACGTATCTCCGGACCTTCCACGGGGTCCTTCGGCTGCGCGCCCAAAGCGGCGCTCCGCTCAGGATGACTGCCCGGCCTACAGACCCTCGTCTTCGGGTCCGAGGAAGACGCGGAAGCGGTTCTTGTCGATCGCCTTCATGTAGGCTTCGCGCGGACTGACGATGCCTTGCTGCATCACGTGCCAGATCGCGTCATCCATGAACTGCATGCCCTGACCTTTGCCGCCGACGATCACGTCCTGCAGCTTTTGCGTCGCACCTTCGCGGATGATCGCGCTCGCGGCGCTGTTCACGACGAGGATTTCATTCACCGCCAACCGGCCGCCGCCATCCTGCCGCTTGAGGAGGAGCTGCGCGACAACACCGCGGAGAGAGTTTGCGAGCATGGTGCGGACCTGCGCCTGTTGATCCGACGGGAACACGTCGATCATGCGATCCACGGTTTTCCGTGCGTTGTTCGTATGGAGCGTTCCGAAGACAAGCAGACCAGTTTCAGCAGCAGTGAGCGCGAGTTGGATCGTTTCCAGGTCTCGCATCTCGCCGACGAGGACGATATCGGCGTCCTCACGCAGCGCGGCTTTCAAGCCGGCAGGGAAGGTCGTGGCGTGCTCCGGCACCTCGCGCTGCGTGATGATCGAGCGCTTATTGACGTGCACGAATTCGATCGGCTCTTCCACCGTGATGATGTGCCGGGAGAAGTTCGCGTTGATGTAATCCAGGAGCGCAGCAAGAGTCGTCGACTTACCCGAACCCGTCGGACCAGTAACGAGCACGAGTCCACCGCGCGTGTGGCCGAACTCTTTGACAATGGCAGGGATGCCGAGCTGATCGAGGCTCATGATCTTCGTCGGGATGAGCCGGAAGACAGCGCCGTAGCCGTGTGTCTGCTTGAGGAAATTGCACCGAAAGCGCGAGTCCTCGTTCATCTCATATGCGAAATCGAGATCGCCGCCTTGCTCGTAGCGCTGCCAGCGATCAGGCCCGCAGATTTCGCTCATCATGTAGGCCATCTCGTCGCGCGTGAGGACCTCATTCCGGATCGCCACAATCTCGCCATGGCGGCGTATTTTTGGCGGCTGTCCTTCGCCGAGGTGTAAATCGGACGCGCCGGCGCTGATCAGGACTTCAAAAAATTGGTCGATGTAGGCCATTGGGGAGAGTGGATAGTGGAGAGTTGATGGTTGATAGCCGCCGCTTCTGAAGGGCTAGCCGTTTGGTAAAAGTGATCGTCGAAGACGGCTCAACATGCGGCCTTGTTCCTGGGCAGCTGTGTAGATTTGTTCGAACTGTTCAGCCGTCAGAAAGCCTTGGTTCTTGCCGATAAATGCCTGCGAGACAACTTCGACGAGTGATGCGGTCGCGATCTCGATGAAGCACGCGAAATCTGTTTTTGAACCACGTGAACTCCCCTCGGCGATGTTCGATGAGACGGAAACAGCTGCCCGCCGCATCTGGTTTGTTAGCCCGAAGCGTTCATCGCCGGGGAACTCGCGGGTGCTGGCGTAAACTTGATCCGCAAAAGCCACGGCTTTCTGCCAGACCTTCAGTTTCTCG
>DASVRY010000397.1:0-3296 GCA_036388395.1 Chthoniobacteraceae bacterium | reverse complement strand
CACATCCGGCCCGATTACGCAGTACGGCCCGATCTCGCAATCCGCAGCGATCTCCGCCCGCGGATCGATGACCGCCGTCGGATGGATGCGCGCACTCACGCGTCAACAAGCCCAAAGAGCATGGTAGCTTCGGAAACCACTTCGCCATTCACGAGACACCGCCCGCGAGCCTTTGCGATCGCTTTCTTTCGCTGGATCATCTCCACCTCGATGAAGAGCGTGTCTCCGGGTCCAACAGGTTTGCGAAATTTCACTTCATCCGCACTCATGAAGTAGCCGATCTTTCCTGCGTATCCCGGCATGCGCAAAAGCAGCACGCTACCTACTTGCGCCATCGCCTCGAGCTGCAATACGCCCGGCATGATCGGGTGACCCGGAAAGTGCCCTTGGAAGAAATACTCGTTTATCGTCACCGACTTGACCCCCGTGCACTTCGAATCGCCGTCCAAATCGACTATTCGATCGACCATGAGGAATGGGTAGCGATGCGGCAGCAACTTCATCACGTCATTCACATCGAGAACATCGCCGCCCTTCGGCGTCACGGAAGGCGGCACGAGCGCCATCGCCTTGGAGAACTGCTTCGCCACCGCGCGGGCAAGTTCCGTATTCGGCCCATGCCCCGGCTTCACGGCGATCACATGGCCTTTGATCGGCCGGCCGAAAAGCGCCAGATCGCCGACGATATCCAGGATCTTGTGGCGTGCGAACTCCTCGCGAAACCGCACTGGCTCCTTGCTCAGCACAGACTCACCGCGCACCACGACCGCATTTTCCAGACTGCCACCTTTGATCAACCCCTTGTCCATGAGTGGCTTCACGTCCTCGTAAAAGACGAAGGTTCGAGCAGGCGCGATCTCTTTCTCGTAGAGCTCGGGCGTAATCTCCGTGGAGTAGAACTGTGGAAAGCGCCCGTCGAGCCCCACTTGCGTGCACGATATGCGGAACTTGGAATCCGGCACGATCGTCATCAATGCACCCGTCGCAGTCTCGAAGTGAATGATCTCCGTGACTTCGTAGTACGAGCGCGCCACCGGCTGCTCGACGATGCCAGCCTTCTTGATCAGTTCGACGTAAAGCTGCGCGCTCCCGTCGCCGATTGGCGGCTCGTTGGCGTCCATCTCGATGAGCGCATTATCGACCTGCAGGCCTGCCAGCGCGCTGAGCACATGCTCCACGGTGTGCACCTTTACGTTGCCTTCCGCGATCGTGGTGGAGCGCTCCACCGTCTTCACGTTCTCGATCTTCGCCTCGATGATCGGCTCATCGGGCAGATCCTTGCGAGTGAATTTACGCCCGTGTCCAGGCGGTGCAGGGTGAATGGTGAGCGTGACCTTCTCGCCGGTATGAAGCGAGGAACCGCTGATACTCGCACTCTGGGCAAGCGTATGCTGAAAAGAACTCATGGGGTGGTGAGACTGAAAAAGAGCCGCCCCTTATGGAGGAGGTATTCCGCCGCGGCAAGCACGCGGTGATATCGAGGAGGTAAGATTTAAGATTGACGAGCGAGCTGCCAGTTGGGTCCCACCGCTGCCCTTGCAATCAGCGCTTAAAATGCAGGATCCACCTTCCGCTATCCACGCCGCCAATCACCAATCACCAATCACCAATCACGCCGCTCCGCTCAATCCTTCCCAGCGATCGGGAAGAGCAGCGAGTCCACATAGCGCTGATTACTCTTTCGCAGCCGCCCGACCATGATTCGGCCAAGTGCAATGAGTAGCTTGAAAGCCGCGGTCGGGTAAACGCCAGCCAGCGCGGAAATCGATGCCTGACCGATCCGCAGCAGCACGCAATCTTCGAGCGCGATCACATCCGCCGAGCGCGGACCGTCGTCGACGAGGGCGAGCTCTCCGAAGAAGTCCCCCTCGCGGAGCTGCGCGAAATCAATGCTGTGGCCTTCCTTGCGGTGAACGACCTTCGCCTTCCCACTGACCATGATATACATGCAATCGCCGGACTCATCCTGCCTGACAATCAGGTCGCCGGCGGGAAAGTTTACCGGATCGAGCAACTGGAGAAACTGGTCCATCTCCGCCTCCGTAAATTCGTCGAAGAGCGGCTTGTCCTTCAGGAGGTCTCGAAGTTCAGCGATTTGGCTCATGGGTGCGGGACGAAAATGCGACCGTCGCGGAGCTGAATACGCCGGTCGGCGAGACGCGCGACATCTTCGCTGTGAGTGACGATTAACAGGGTGGTCGCACGCTGAGAAGCAATCTTTTGGAGCAGCTCCATGACGTGCGCGGCGTTGGTCGAATCGAGGTTTCCGGTCGGCTCATCAGCGAGCAGAATCCTCGGCCGGTGAACTAACGCGCGCGCAATCGCGGTGCGTTGCAATTGCCCTCCGCTGAGCTGGTGCGGAAAGTGCCCGGCGCGATCGCTGAGGCCGACAACATCGACCAGTTCGGCCGCACGGTTGCGGACCTCTTTCACCGGCTCCCCCTGAAGGAGTAGCGGTAGGCAGACATTTTCCAGCACCGTCATTGTCGGCAGGAGATGGAAAAACTGAAAAACGATACCGATCTCCCGCCGCCGATATTCGGTGAGCTGAGCCTCACTGGCCGAGTGCAGCGGAATCGGCCCGACGTGGATCTCACCTGAGTCCGGCTGATCGAGTCCGCCGAGCAGGTGCAGCAGCGTGCTTTTACCGCACCCGCTTGGGCCCGTGATTGCGACGAACTCGTGCTCTGCAATCTCCAGCGAGATGTCGTCCAACGCCGCGACTGTGGGCGAGTAGCGGCGGTGGACGTGCGAAATGCGGATCATGCGTTTTGATTCTCGGTTTTCGACCGGCGATTGCGAGTATCGTTCACTCCAAGTGTCACACCTTTGTCAGCCTCAGGATCGCATGGTGCGAATCGTCGACGAGAGCGACGACTGGCTGGTGGTGGACAAGCCGCCTCATCTGGAAGCCCATCCCAGCAAGCCGAATGGCCGCAGCACTCTGTGGGATGAAGTGCGGCATCTGCTCGCCTACGAACTCGTGAATGGTGGCCAAGTCTCGATCATCAATCGGCTCGACCGTGAAACCAGCGGCCTCACGCTCATCGCGAAGAGTCGCGGGATGGCGCGGGACTTTTGTCGCGAGATGGAATGCCGCCGCACGCGTAAGGAATACCTGGCCATTACGTGGGGCTGGCCGGAGCGGGACGAATTTACGGTCGATGCTCCCCTGCTCCGCCAGGGAGATCGTGGACCTTCCCGGATTCACCTAAAGCAGGCCGTGCATCCCGATGGCGCCACAGCCCAGACGGTGTTTCGCGTGGAGCGGCGCCTCCGAAAAAAGACCAGCAATG
>DASVRY010000396.1:0-9706 GCA_036388395.1 Chthoniobacteraceae bacterium | reverse complement strand
GGATCCTGCACAATCATATCCCGGCCTCCTGGGACCTTGCTGCCCGGCTTCGGCGCAAGATAGACGGGCGTGTTCTCCGTCGAGAGGTTCATCGCCAAATCCGTCCAGGTGACGCCTTCCTTCGAAATCTTCGCGTAATTTCCGCCGAGGTCCGAGGTGACAAACGAGTCATCGGCCAAAACCGTGGCGCAGGAAGGTCCATTGCCGTGCACCCGGGTTATGACTTTGGTGACTTGGAAGCTCTTTGGATCCTTAAAGTCGGTCGCGGTGATCCGATACCCCGCGATATTCGAGGCGAAATAACCGATGCCGTCGGAGCGCCGCGCGATCGCTGTAACTGTGGGGCGTTGTCCCATCGGGCTCCTCAAGCCACCCTCATTATCCCACACCTTGGTGAAGGTCGCGCCGTGGTCCGCGGAGACCCAAAGGCCGCCGCTGCCACCCACCCAGATTTGATCGGGATACTCCGGGCGCACATACACTGTCATCGCGCGCACCTTGTCGAAAGTCTCGCCACCCGCTTTGGTCCACGTCTCACCGCCATCCTTCGAATGCCAGAGATTTCCAGTTTCGTTGGTCCGGACGGATGCGAGCCACATCTCCGTGGCGCTGCCAGGCTGGAAAATCAGCGGGGTCGCGCCGCGGACGAGTTCCACGTTGAGGCGGATGGGTAGCTTCTTCCAGGTGGCACCGCCATCGGTGGATTTATAAACGTTACGCCCGCCGATGAAGGCGACCGTATTCGCATCCGTCGTCGGAACAGCCGAGCCGCTGACGAAATGGTCGTAGGCGGTCAGATCATGGAGAAGGTATTTCCACGATTGGCCGGCATCGTCCGAACGCCACATGCCGAACACATCGCCATAGGCATAAAGGCGCCCGCTCGAGTGGATGCTGAATCCCGAAAGCCAGCCGCCGCAATCGAGCGGAACGGAGCGCATGGTAACTTCTGCAAGGCTGGAAGACGCAGCCGTGACTGCTACAGCAATCATCGCCACCAGAGAACGGACGGACCGCGAACGAGAGTGGGCGCGGAATGGAACGGAGAAGGGGAGATGCGGGGTCATGGCGGAGGTGGGGATGCTAAATGGAACGGCTTGGACTCAATAATTCGAACGGGTAGACATCAGCTCTCTCGATACGGAAGCAACCTCGAGCGGGCTGCTTACGAAGCGCTTAAGTAACGTTGAAAAAAGGCGATCTGCACGGTGTGCCGCTGTCGTTCATTCCTCAATCACCTGCGTCTCGCACGCGTTCACTGAACGGTGGACATGGCCGCTGCTGAGATGGACCTGAAATATAGCAGCAGCCAGCGGCTACTCTCCAGTATGTGGCCAATCGTCGCTGCGGAATGGCAGAGCGGGGAGCCCTTCGCGATTATAGAGACCCGCCTCGGGAAAGTCCCGCCAGGCGTAACGCACCGCCTTTGGATCAGGAACCTCAGCGCTGGTCACAAGGACGGTGGCGTTGTCTTTGGAGATGACAGCTTCCGCCGGCTTGAAGACGCGGTCTACGCCGGCCACTTCAAAGCCATTGGGATTCTTGAGCATCGTGATGATGCGGTTCTGACCGGTCACTTCCTTGAAGCTCACACGGAAGCCGGCACCTTCGCGTTCGGCGGCTTTGAAGACGGGTCCGCCATCGATAATCTTCTGGCTATAGGTGCGGTTGAGAGCAATCCGGGCGAGCCGACGACCGACCTCTTGTTTGCGGCCGGGATGAATGTTGCCGCTGTCTCCGACATCAATGGCCAGAGCCTGTCCGGTGTTAGGCAGTGAGAGGGCTTTCCCTTGTGCTTCCCGAAAATAGGCCATCTTGGTCCCGGTGTCGCTCCCATAGGCGGCAAGCTGGACCCAATAGAACGGGAAATCACCCTGAGCAAACTGCGCGCGCCAGCCCTTGATCAGAGAGACAAAAAGCCTGTCGTAGCCATTGTGCTGACCATTGTTGGCCTCACCTTGGTACCAGATGACGCCCCGGAGGGCGTAAGGCAAAACAGGGTGAATCATCCCATTGTAGAGACCGGACGGCATCCCCTGATCGTTCGGACCGCCCGCCAATCCGCCCCAGCCTTCGTCAGGCTTGCGGGCGGCGAAAGGTTTACCGGCGACTTGTGCGGCTGTTCTGTCGGCCTCCCACTTGGCGACTTCGGCATCGAGCTTCGCTTTGAGTTCCGGATATTTCGCCGCTGCTTTCGCCCGGGCATCCGCCCAGCCGGCAGCTATATCACTGATCGTCGGATCGCTCTTCAGGACGACAGGATCCATCCAGCCCCGGATGTTGCTGGCGCCTCGCGTGCTGTTGATGATGCCCACCGGCACGTTCAGGTTTTTGTAAAGAGTAAGGGCGAAGTGATAACCAATCGCCGTGAAGTCGCCCGTCGTCTCGGGGCCGGGAACCTTCCACTTCGCGGAGACAGTTGTGACTGGAGTTTCGGAAATCTTCTGATCGGTCCGGATGTGGCGGATCAGCGGGTAACGCGCCGAACCGGGGATATCGAGGGCAGCGTCATAGGTTTCCTTGATCGTTTGCTCCATGTTGGATTGACCGGAGGCGAGCCACACTTCACCAACGAGGATATTGGTGAAGGTGAGAGTATTTTTCCCCTTGATAACAAGGTCGGCAGGAGTGGCGTTGGCCGGAAGTGCCGGGAGTTTGACGCTCCATTTCCCGGTTGCGTCCGTGGTCGTTGCAACGGTGTGGTCCCCGAAGGTCACAGAGACTTTCTCGCCGGCGGCCGCCGTGCCCCAGACAAGGATCGGTTTGTCGCGTTGGAGCACGGCGTTGTCGCTGAACAAAAAGCCCGGAACAACATCGGCGCGGCTCGGCGCAAGGAGGCAAGCGAGCGCGACGGGGAGGAGTATGCGATGCATGGAGCGGAGCGATGCGCGGCGGCGGCCGTACAGATGCATGTTAGCTTTGTAGAAAGCGATGGTCGGGTTGGGACCTTTAACCTCGAGACCTAAGGCTGGGCTGGTGCCGCTGCGGCCTGGCTCGCGAGCAGCTTGCCACATAGGTCGTTGAAGTATTTCACGCTTGGAATCACCTGCGCCATTGGGTTCGCGAAGTCCCTCTCATACTCGATTTGAAAGAGCGGCTTGAGCTTGTTCTTGAGGAGCAACCCGAAGATCCCCGGGATGTCAGCCACACCTTCTCCCATCGGGACATCAACGCCATCGGGTGCGATCTTATCCACGTCGCGGATGTGGAAATGATACATGCGGCCAATCTTGATATATTTCTCCACCGCGTCTTTCGGAGCGAAGCCGCCGCGCATGAAATGCCCGGGATCGCAGGATGCGCCGACCCATTCGCTGCGGTCTTTGCAATCCTCCACGATCTGATCAGGATCCCAATACGCCGCATTTGGTTTGGGATGATTGGTTAGCACGAGCTTCACCCCATGGTCCGCGGCCAGCTTCTCATACCATTCGACACTGCCCGGGCCTTCGGGAACCCGCACGGGATCGGTGATCAACATTTCCAGGCCCATGTCTTTGCAGAAGGCGAAAACACGTGGGGCATGCTTCGCATCCATCGGCTCGTAGTGACTAGTGTGGGTCACCCCCGCATCCCGAAGCTTTTGCTTTACCAGGTCGCGATACTTCGCCGGGCTTCCGCTATAGATTCCGTGCGGGTCATCCTTGAGCACTCTATGTCCGGGAGCGGTTTCGATATATTTCAGCCCCAGGGTAGCCGTCATATCGATCACATCCAGAAGTGGGAACCGATTGAACGTGAATGACTGCACGCCCACACGCCAACCGAGCTTCTCGGCATTAGGTACCCCGTCGGCTAGTTTCTTCCCCGGTGTATCCTGGCCAAAGGCGGACGACCATCCGGCAAAGGCGGCTCCGGCTGCGAGCGCTCCTGATGTTTTGAGAAAATTGCGGCGATTGACGTGATGAAAGTCGGAAGGGATGGACATGGTGGGTCGTGGTTGTCGTTACTAGTTGGAGGCTGGGAACTCTTGAATCTGGATATCCTTGTAGGCCACCTCGGCTGGTCCGCCGCTGTGGATCTGCAGGCCGATCAACCCGCTGCGCGGAATGGCCGTATCCGCTTCTGTATAGTCGAGAGTCAGCACGTCATTGACCCACACGCGAACGCGCGGCCCTTCGCAGCGAATGACGCACTGGTTCCAATCCGCAGGCTTGACCACCTTTACAGTTTCCTCGGCGTTGAGCCGGACGCCGAGAAACGCGCCCCGCCGGCCCTCGTCATAAACACCGCCCCACAAACTCGGTGTGCAATCGGCCTGATAGCCGCTCATTTCGGTGCTGTCTTTTACGCGATGGCTGCGGAACTGCACTCCACCGTTCGCGCGGCCCTTCCAGACCCGGGCCTGGAACCGCAGCTCGAAATCGCCGTATTCGCGAGTCGTGCAAAGGAACACATTCTGTGGAATCGGCTCCTGCAGGTTGCCCGCGACGATTGCCTCATCGGCGATGCGGAAGTAGCGGAGATCTCCTTCCCAACCGGTGAGCGTGGTGCCATCGAAGAGCGCCTTGCCTTTGAACTCCGTCGAAGGGCGCACGCTCTCGGAAGTGGCCGGCGCGTCCGTCGGCGTGAGCGATAGCCACACCACGTCGGGCATCGCCGGGGAAGCTGGCGAAGGCATCTGCGCGGCCTGCAGGACGACAGACAAGTCCCCGCCTTTCTCGACGCTCAAGACACCGAGGGGAAAGGTGCGGAACTCAGTCCAGGCTCCCGTAGTTTCAGCGGGAGCGACGATTCGCTGCTCACCCGCGATCAGCGAGATCTTGCCGCCCTGCATGTTTGGATGCAGCGAATAGTTGATTTCCACTCGATAGCGACCGGGTTCCGCGCCCGTCCACGTCCAGCTGATCGTGTCCTCGGGCTTGTTCCAAAAGTGAATGGATGCAGCCTCCTTCTCGCCTTGAAGGGTGAGGTTGCCCGTCAGCCGGGCTTGCCAGGCATGCAGCAGCTTTGATTCGGCGGCGCCCGTGAGCGAGGAGAGAAGGGAGGACATAGCCACGACCATGCTTGCGCTCAAGGTCAGCGCTCTGCGGCGGGATACGAAGCGCGGTGGGGGGTTATTGGATCCGCCGATAAGCGCTTCGCGGGAGTCGATCTGTTGAGAATTGCTCCGAGAAAATGGGGCGGATTCGATCGAGGAGAGATTTGCGTTCCTAGGGGTGTCTCGATGCATTGAGAGGATCCATAGAGAAGTCGCGCCAAAATGTCTGGTGAGAGGCTGCCAAAGTTTGTTGAAATCCCGCCATGGCTCCCGCTCGCTTGCAGAAGGAATTCCTTGCACGCATCGCGGATCCTCAGGACGTCAGAATGATCCTCGAGCACTTGCCGGGGGTGTTCTTCTTCATGAAGGACGATCAAGGTCGCTTCATGGCCGCGAATACGGCGACATGCGTCCGTTGCGGCCTCCACGGAGAGCACGAGTTGATTGGGCGGACGGACGCCGATTTCCTGCCGTCGGAGATCGCCAAAGCCTACCGTGAGGATGACAGGAAGGTAATCCGGACCGGCAAACCGCTCATCAATCGTCTGGAGCTCTTTTACAACGAGCAACAGAGGCTGGACTGGTTTCTCACGACCAAGCTGCCCCTGCTTGACGGCCGAGGGCAGGTCATCGGAGTGATCGGGGTCGCCCGCCGCGACGAGAAGCGGATGATGCATCACGATGTGCTGGAGGTCACGGCGGCCGTAAAGTTCGCCCGCGACAACTGCCACCGGCTCTCCACCGCTGCGGATCTCGCCAAAGCCGTCGGAGTTTCCGAACGACAGCTCTACCGGGATCTCCGTGCCGCGCTGGGCGTCAGTCCCTACGAACTGCTCCTGCGCACCCGGATCCAATCTGCCGCCGAGGAGCTGGCCCAGACCTCTGCACCGATCATCGAGATCGCCCTGAGCCACGGCTTTTGCGATCAAAGCGCCTTCACCCAACAATTCCGCAAACGCATCGGCCAGACGCCACGCGAGTTCCGACTTAGCCACTTGGGATAGCGCGACTCCCAGCGCAGAGCCGCAGTAAAGCAATTGCCGGCTAGGCTGCGCGTCAGTAGCCTCCAGTCGTTCGCGCGGTTGCAGCCAACGCCTCGGGCGGGGCAGGGAACCGGGCCAACGCCCGTCCGCTCCTCCATCGTGGCCACCCCTGCACCTGAACAATCCGCCCGCGAGAAGATCGATGCGATGCTCGTCGCGTCCGGTTGGGTGTTACAGGATTACAAATCGCTGAACCTCGGGGCGGGGCGGGGGATCGCCGTTCGCGAAGTCCCGCTGAAGTCTGGTCGATGCGATTACCTTTTGGTTGTGGACCGCGTGCCGGTCGGGGTCGTCGAGGCGAAGAAGGAGGGCACCACTCTCTCTGCGGTCGCGGAACAGTCAGATCATTACGCCGAGAACCTCCCGGACTTTCTCGCCAAGCTCACCCCGGGCAAGCTGCGGTTCCTTTACGAGAGCACCGGCACCGAGACGCTCTTCCGCGACGAACGCGATCCGCACCCGCGCTCGCGTGCGGTGTTTGCATTCGACCGGCCGGAGACGTTCGCTGACTGGCTGGAGCAACCGGAAACGCTCCGCGCCCGGCTGGCGCAGATGCCGTTCGCGCACCCGCTTACCTCGGCAGGAATGCGCGACTGCCAGGTGGAAGGCATCACCAATCTCGAGCAGTCCTTCGCCACAGCCAAGCCGCGCGCCCTCATCCAGATGGCCACCGGTGCGGGCAAGACTTTCACCGCGTGCGCCTTCACCTACCGCCTGATCAAGCACGCCGGCGCAAAGCGCGTCCTCTTCCTCGTCGATCGCTCCAGCCTCGGCACGCAGGCGCGCGATGAGTTCCACAAGTTCATCACGCCCGACGACGGCCGGAAGTTCACCGACCTCTACAACGTCCAGCACCTCACCTCAAACAAGCTCGACCCCGTCTGCCGCGTCACGATCTGCACCATTCAGCGGCTTTACTCCATGCTGCGCGGCGACGCCGAGCTGCCCGACGATCTGGACGAAGCCTCCGTTGGAAAGCTCAATGACGGTCGGCCAAAGGAGGTCGCCTACAATCCCGCCATTCCCATCGAGTTCTTCGACTTCATCGTCGCCGATGAATGCCACCGCTCCATCTACAATCTCTGGCGGCAAGTCCTCGAATACTTCGACGTCTTCCTCATCGGCCTCACGGCCACGCCCGCGCTCCAGACCATCGCCTTTTTCCAGCAGAATCTCGTCATGGAATATGGCCACGAGCGCGCCGTCGCCGATGGTGTGAACGTCGGCTACGACGTCTATCGGATCCGCACCGAGGTCACCGCGCAGGGCGGCAAGGTGGACAAAGGTTTCGTCGTCGATAAGCGCAGCCGCGCCACGCGCAGCCGGCGTCAGCAGCTCCTCGATGAAGACCTCGCCTACGCCGCGCCCGAACTCGACCGCTCCGTCGTCGTCCCTTCGCAGATCCGCACCGTGCTCCAGGCGTTCAGGGACGCGCTGGAGACCGAGCTCTTCCCCGGCCGCACTCGCGTGCCGAAGACCCTCATCTTCGCCAAGGACGACTCCCACGCCGAAGACATCGTCCACCTCGTGCGCGAAGTCTTCGGGCGCGGCAACGACTTCGCCAAGAAGATCACCTACCGCGCCGTCCACGCCGTCACCGGCCAGCCCGCCGATTGCGAGCAGCTCATCCGCGAGTTTCGCCTCTCGCCGCAGCTCCGCATTGCCGTCACCGTGGACATGATCGCCACCGGCACCGACATCAAGCCGCTGGAGGTGCTCCTCTTCCTGCGCGACGTGCGCAGCCGCGTCTATTTCGAGCAGATGAAAGGGCGCGGCACCCGCGTGCTCACCCCGAGCGAGATGCAGGCCGTCTCCGGCGAAGACGCACGCACGAAGGACCACTTCGTCATCGTCGATGCCGTCGGCGTCTGTGACAGCGACAAGACCGAGTCGCGCCCGCTGGAGCGCCTGCCCGGAGTGGCTTTGGAGAAAATGCTCAAGCAGGTCGCGTTCGGCGATCACAGCGAAGACACGCTCACCTCCCTAGCCAGCCGCCTCGCCCGGCTCGACCGCGCCATCACCGCCCCGCGTCGCGCGGAGCTCACCCAGCTCGCCAGCGGCAAGACCCTCGCCGAGCTCTCCGCCGCCCTGCTGCGCGCCTTTGATCCCGATGTCATCGCGGAAAAGGCCACCGGCATTCCCGGCGCCAGCCCCGACGAAGTCGATCCCGCCCTCTTCGAGAAAACCCGCGCCCAGCTCGCGCTCGAAGCCTGCAGACCATTCGACGAGCCCGCGCTCCGCGATGCCATCACCGATGCGCGGCAGGAGGCCGATCAGATCATCGACGTCGTCACCGTGGACAAAGTCACCAGCCGGGGCTTCGACGCCGCGGCGAAAGAAAAGGCCGAAGGCCTCGTCCGCAGCTTCCGCGAATATATCGAGCAGCACCACGCCAAGATCGAGGCTTTAGAAATCCTCTACAGCCGCAGCTACCGGCAGCGCCTCACCGAGGAAGCGCTCAAGGAACTGGAGCGCAAACTCCGCGACACCCCGGCGCATTGGACGCCCGACACCCTCGCGGCCGCCTACCGGCAGGTCGCGCCCGCGAAAGTACGCGGCCAGCTCCGCCGCTTCACCGATCTCGTCTCCCTCGTCCGCTTCGCCCTCGAGCAGGAGCCAATCCTTGAGCCGTTCGAGGAACACGTCCGCCAGCGCTTCAATACCTGGCTGGAGGAGAAACGCGCCGCCGGCACCACCTTCGAGGCCGACCAGCTCGCGTGGCTGGAGAAGATGCGCGACTACATCAGCGCCAGCGGCAGCGTGGACCGCGACCACCTCGAAGCCGACAACGTCCTCGGCCCGATCTACCGCGCCTTCGGCGAACGCCTCTGGCCGCTCATAGAAGAACTCAACCTCACCCTCGCCGCGTGAGTGCTGTTGCAATTCAAGAACCCCGGGCGGTCGTGGCACAACCGGCGACCTGTGCGCTTCCGGCCGGCTGGCGCTGGGCGAAGATCGGGGACCTAGTTGGTCCTGATGGCGTGTTCATCGACGGCGATTGGGTGGAAAGCGTGGATCAAGATCCAAACGGCGATGTTCGCCTCATTCAGTTGGCCGATGTTGGCGACGGAGTATATCGCGACAGGTCGGAACGCTTCCTCACTCGCGCGAAAGCGAAGGAACTTGGCTGCACTTTCCTCGAACGCGGTGACGTGTTGATCGCGCGAATGCCCGATCCGCTCGGGCGAGCGTGCATCTTTCCCGGCGACGACAAAGCCGCGGTCACGGTTGTTGATGTGTGCATCGTGCGGACAGGAAAAGGCGGCGCGGACCATCGCTGGCTGATGCACTTCATCAATGCGCCGGAATTCCGTATGAGCGTCGCCGGATTACAAAGCGGCTCGACTCGAAAGCGCATCTCGCGCGGGAACCTGGCCACGTTGAGCTTGCCCGTCCCGCCGCTGGACGAACAACAGCGCATCGTGGCGGAGATTGACAAGCAGTTCACGCGGCTGGATGCGGGGGTGGCGTCGCTGAAGCGGGTGCAGGCTGCCCTGAAACGCTACCGCGCCAGCGTGCTCAAAGCCGCGTGTGAAGGCCGCCTCGTCCCCACCGAAGCCGAACTCGCCCGCCGCGAATCCCGCTCCTACGAACCCGCCACCACCCTCCTCGCCCGTATCCTGAGCCAACGCCGCACCGGTTGGGCAGGACGGGGGAAATACAACGAGCCAACAGCTCCTAA
>DASVRY010000395.1:0-1870 GCA_036388395.1 Chthoniobacteraceae bacterium | reverse complement strand
CGATTACGACCAGGTCGCACTCGGCATCCTGAGCAAGCGGTGGCCGGCTCTCCAGGCCGCTGTCATCGATCCAGAAGCTTTCCGTCACCACGGCGCTTGCCCCTGCTTAGACGGTCGCTTCCGTCATCGTGGTCAATTCGGGCTTGGGCAAGCCAGTGGCGGCGAACTCAGTCAGCAACGCCTGCTTACGCGCAGCCAGCTGTTCACCAAGCGCCTCCATGTCGAGCCCGGCCCGCTTGGCCTGGGCGAACATGCCCTCCAGGCGCTGTTCCTCTTCCTTCACATGGTGCTCAATCTGCTCCTGCAGCACCTTGACCTTGGCGTCGTAATATTCGTCGTCCGGTCCGCCCGCCTCGATCTCCGCGATCAGCACTTTCGCGCCGTCATGCTCGACATAGGCTTCCTTGAGCAGGTCTTCCTCGATCTTGCCTTCGCAAGCGGGATAGAAAATCTCTTCCTCGATCATCGCGTGAACGGTGAGTTCCAGGCAGATCTGCTGCGCAAGCTTCTCCTTGCGGCCGTCGCCCTTCGCCTTTTCGAATTGCGCGAACAGCTCTTCGACTTCGCGATGGTCCTGCTTGAGCAGCTTCACCGCGTCCACTGTCTTCGTCTCTGCCATGGGATGATCCCCTTTCGTTACAGCAGAGAACCCACGGTTCGTGGCACGGTTCCGGCGCTCGTGCGTATCACAAAAGTGTAACAATCGGAGAGGCTGGGAATGAGTTCGAAGGGTCTGGGCTATTTGATTTCAGTCGTGAGTGTGCTGCTGATCGGCGTCGTCGCATGGCCACGGCCGGACGAGCCGGACTGGAAAGCAGGCGTCCTACTGGTCGGGATTGCAGCCTCGATCATCGGAATGGCGCTGCGCTACCTGTCCTACCGCAAGGAGCAGCGGGAGCACTAACGGGGCGATGGTGAAGAGCGGTAGTGACCTGGGTGAGCGCCGAAGGGGATTGTGAAAAGCGGAAGTCTGGTATTCTTCCCCTTACGCCGCGAGTTCGCGCCGGGCTGCGCGCTCCAGGAAGTCCGATCTGTTGTCCGCTATGGCGTCGATCGCAGCGAGAACGCCTTCGTCGAGCGTTACGTTTACCCGTCTTTTCCTGCCTGGCATCGTGGCGGGCACTACGCCGACGGCAACCGCACCCTTTTTCGGTTCGGCTTCTGAAGGTTGGGGAATATCCTCCCCATCCTCAATCATACCGGTGATGTGCAAGGCAAGGGCTTCCTCCGCACCTTGCAAGGCTTCGCGCATGGTCTTGCCCGCGCTGACGCAGCCAGGAAAATCGACGAACCAGACCCCATAAGCGCCTTCATGCCCCTCGATCTGAGCCGGATAATATCGACGCTCCATAGCGCGCTCCTACGACAATTTTACGCCGCTCTGCCTCTCGATGCTTTTCAGCGTTCCGATTGGCAGGTGGGCTTCAGGGTGCGGAACAGTGACGCGGCCGGCGCGCTGCGGATGCTTGAACTGGACGTGGCTGCCTTTCTGCCCGACCTTCACGAAGCCCGCATTCATCAGAGCCCGGATAACGTCTCTGCTCTTCATGCCTGAAATTAATACACACGCGTGTGTATGTCAATCAGCTTTGGCTGGTTGAACCACTCGACGGCTCCTCTTCCGCCGGAGCCGCGACTGGCGTGGCAGGTGCGGTTGGTGCGGGCGCGCTATCCAGCTCCAGCCAGTCGCGGAAGGGCAGCTTGTAGATCATGTCCATAACTTCGAATTCGACCGCGCCCGGGTGGCTGGTGCTGCTGTTCCACAGAGCGACGACGCCGCTTTTCTTTTGCGGATCGAACAGGATCAGCGAGCGATATCCGGCAACTCCGCCACGATGGCCGACGATGCGATGGCCGGCATAATCATAGC
>DASVRY010000394.1:0-5841 GCA_036388395.1 Chthoniobacteraceae bacterium | reverse complement strand
TCTTCCTCTCATTTGCGCTGAACATCTTCTTCCCCGGCGGAGTCTGACGCCCCGCCATCGATGATCACAGTTCGCGAACTTCACAAAACCCTTGGCGTGCAACCCGTCCTGCGCGGCATCGACCTGGAAGTCGAAAAAGGGCAGACCTGCGTGATCCTCGGCCGTTCTGGCGGCGGCAAGAGCGTGCTCCTAAAGCACCTCGTGGGGTTAATGAAACCGACTTCCGGCTCAGTCACAGTTGACGATGAAGAGATCACCACGCTGCCCGAGCGGCGACTCGGCACGTTGCGCAAAAAGGTCGGCATTCTCTTTCAAGGCGGCGCGCTCTTCGACTCGATGAACGTCGGAGAAAACATCGCGTTCCCTCTTCGCGAGGCAGGCCTCAAGGATCCGAAAGTCATCGAGGAAAAAGTCGCCGAGGCGCTCGAGATGGTCGACCTCGCCGGCGAGCAAAAGAAGATGCCGGAAAACCTATCCGGCGGCATGCGCAAACGCGTCGGGCTCGCCCGCACGATCGTCAGCCGGCCAGCTTACGTGCTCTACGACGAGCCGACGACCGGCCTCGACCCGATCGCCACCGACTCGATCAACCATCTGATTCGTCGCTTGCAAAAGCGTCTGCAGGTGACTTCCGTGGTCGTCACTCATGATATGAAAACTGCTTTCCACACCGCAGATCAGATCGCCTTCCTGCACGAGGGGCAGATCTATTTCAAAGGCACAGCCGATGAACTGCGGGCGCGTGAGGATGCCGTGATACAAGACTTCATCGACGGGCGCTCCGGCGACACCGACTGAGCTTATGAGCACGGAACGCAAAGGCACCGAGACTCTCGTCGGCTTGTTTCTCCTCATTGGCTTCGGCGTGATTGCGGTCATGGTCGTCATGTTCGGTCGCACCGGCCAGGGGTTCACCGAGTACTACGATCTTACCGTGGAGTTCCCCAACGCCAGTGGTCTCGTCAATAACTCGGATGTGCTCCTTTCAGGCGCCCGGATTGGCCATGTCGCCGCTCCACCCCGGCTCACTGGTTCCGCTTTCGCGGTTGCCGTGGAGCTGAAGATCCGCAGCGACATTCGGATCCCGAAAAAGACCTCCATCGTGGTCGGCAGCTCGGGTCTGCTCGGCGACCGGTTCGTCGATGTGATCCCGCTCCCCGGCTTTGACCCAAACGACGTCGCCGCACCGGGGAGCGTTATTCAGGGCACGCGCGCTGGTGGAATGGACGAGCTCACGCAGAAGGGCGGCGTGGTCATGGATAGCCTCGTGGCCGAGTTGCAAAAAGTCGGTGTGATGACTGAGAACATTAACAATCGGCTGCTCAACGCTCAGAACCTGAAGAACCTCGAAGACACATTCGCGAACCTGAAAACGACGAGCGCGAATTTCAGCGAAGCCTCCAAGAAACTTGGGGACGTGCTCGCGCAGGCGGAGGGCGCTGTCGGTTCCGCCAAGGACACGATGAAAACCGCGGACGCCGCTGCCGGCGATCTTCGTGCGGCGATCGCCGATCTCCGGAAGCTTTCGGACTCGGCGACAAAGACGATCTCGGGAGCGAAGAGCCTCGTCGATTCTGGGACCGTGCTGATGAAACGCGCGACAGAAGGCGAAGGCGCACTGGGCACCTTGATCTCAAACAAGCAAACCGCGGAGGATCTCCGCGCTTTTCTCGCGAACCTGCGTCGCTCGGGCCCGATCTTCTACAAGAACCGGCCCGTCCCGGCGGAGGAAACCCCGCAGCCGCCGCGTCGGGCGCGATAAGCTGATGCGGCCGATCCAGCGGGAGCCGCATCTTTCGACATGACCCCCCTTCGCACTTTCACCCTTCTCCGGGCCCTGTTCGTCACCTTCAGCGCGACCGTCGGGTTGCTGATCGGCGCCGAGACCATGGGCTCCGCGCTGAGTGGCGGCGCGGTGGGAGCCGCATTCGGGCTCGTCGTGGTGCTGGCAGATCGGCTGCTCGATGGCATTTCGCTCCGCGTCTTTTCGTCTGCCACTTTCGGGTTGTTCATCGGCTTCATTTTCGCGCGGTTGCTACTCGCTTCGAATCTCCTCGAGCGTTCGCCGGAAGATCTGCAATGGATCGCCGGCCTCGTGGCCTACGCGACCTTTGGCTACCTCGGCATGATGCTCGCGATGCGCAGCAACCGCGACGAGTTCTCGCTCATCGTGCCGTATGTGCGCTTCCGCCAGTCGACTATCCAGGACGAGCCACTCGTCGTCGACTCCAGCGTCATTATCGACGGGCGGCTGCCGGAGCTTTGCGCGACGGGATTCCTCAGCACATCGCTCGTCATCCCGCGCTTCATTTTAGATGAATTGCAACGCCTTGCCGACTCGGCCGATCCGCTCAAGCGCGACCGCGGACGCATCGCTCTGGAGCGCCTGGAGCAGATGCAGCGCGACCCGCAGCTCAGCATCACAATTCACGAAAGCGAGGGCGCATCCGACCTGCCGGTCGACACCCAGCTTGCACAGCTCGCGAAGCGCCTCAACGCGCGCCTGCTCACGAACGACAACGGCCTCGGCGCGATTGCGCGGCTGCAGAATGTCTCCGTGCTCAACCTCAACGACCTCGTCCGAGTGTTGCGGCCGGTGCTCGAGCCTGGGCAGCAAATGGAGCTGGCCTTGGTGAAGGAAGGCCGCGAAGGGCACCAGGCGATCGGCTATCTCGGCGACGGCACGATGATCGTCGTGAACCACGCCCGCCAGCACATTGGAAAGACCGTCCGCGTGACAATTGGCAGCGCGCTGCAGACCAGCGCGGGACGGCTGTTTTTTGGAGAGCTGAAGTAGATCTCCAAAGTAGCCCGGCTGCGAGGTGGGGCGTTGGTCGTCAGTTCTGCGGTTGATCTAACGGCGAATGGACGCAGGCTGGATAGGCTGCCGAGGACATGGGTCGTACAGCTGCCGGGCACCGGACCGGGAGGTCCGCTGCGACAGACCGGAGGTCTGTGCTCCCCAGGATTCGCTTGGCTATGCGATCTCTGAAGGGGAGCGCAGGTCTCTGGACCTGTCGTTGCCCATCCGGTGGGGAACATCGAACTTCGAAGAACCGCCGTTTCGGCCGCCTGTTTGAAGCTTCGAGTCGTGGAACCCCTGAATTCACGAGACCCTCCTCTATCCGCCGGTCAGAGCGTTCGGCGTTCGGTGTTTTCTGCAGTCCGCCCTATTTCGTCCCAAGCCAGCGGCCCTTCACCTCCGGCGCCACGGCGTCACTCGAGTTCAGCCAATTCTTCGCTGAGGTCGCGTCGCGTCGTTTCCACGTCTGATAAATCCGCTCGAGTTCACTTGTGCGGGAGCTGGTCTCAGCAATCGTGCTCGCCCACGCCGCGGCGCCTTCCGGGTCAGCATCCGTCACCTTCCGGCTGAAGCTCGTCACCGCACTGTCGCGCGCTGTTCCTTGGGGAATCCGCTCCAGCCACTGCGCGGCTTTGATCACATCCTGATCTGCCCAGCTCTGCGCGATGCTCTGGAAGGCACTGGTCCGCGCGTCACCTTCTGGGAGTTTCGCCGCCCATTGTGCAGCGGCGGATGCGTCCTGATTTGCCCATTGCTGCGCCACGCTGGAAGTGGCGTTACTCTGCGATCCGGCCGGGAGTGAAGAGATGAGATTTGCCGCCTGTTTCGGATCGCTGCTCGCGATGTTGCTGATCACGCTGCTCAGCGCGTTATTTTTCCCTGCGCTATCCGGGAGTGCGCGGACCCAGGCGAGCGCCTCCTGCGGCTCGTATCTCGCCCAGGTGCTCGTGAGGTTTGCGAGCATCCCGTCCTGATCGTTCGGAAAATTCCGCGCGGCGTATTCTGCGGCGGCGCGCGGATCGGTCTGCGCCCATTGCTGCGCCACGTTGCGGAGCGCGTTCTTTTTCGCGTCGCCCTCCGGGAGTTGCTCCACCCAGGTGAGCGCCGTCCGCGCGTCACTGCGTGCCCAGTTCGACGCGACATTTGAGATCGCGTTGTTGCGCGCTTCGTTGGCGGGTAATCGCATCACGTACTCCGCCGCTCCTGCCGGATCGTTACTCGCCCATTGGGACGTCATCTGAGCCATTGCGTTGTTCCGGGCCTGCCCTGGCGGCATCTGCTCGACGAGCTTCTGTGCGGCATCGATATCACGATACGCGAGGCTCGAAACGGCAGAGGTCATCGCGCGATTGCGCTGCTCACCGGCGGGCATGGCAAGAATGTGGGCCGTGGCTGCGGCAGGATCGTTGGCCGCCCAACTGCTCAGCGCACGCGCGGTTGCCTGATTTCGCACCGCCACTTCCGGGAGATTTTGCGCCCACGCGAGCGCCGCCTGCGGGTCGCTCTGGCCCCAGCGGTAAAGTGTCGCGTCGATCGCCCGCTCACGTCCCTGGCCGCGCGGCAGCGAAAGCGCGTGGGCCGCCGCGCTGCTCGGGTTTTGCCCAGCCCACTCGCTGAAGACCGTGAAGTAGCCGTTATCCAGTCGTCCACCGGGCAGGGTATTTAGGAACCGCAGGGCCGACACCGGGTCGCGCCGCGCCAGCGAATAGACGAGCGATTGAGTGGCGCCGGTGCGCTGCGCCCCGGCGGGTAAGGTCCCGATCCAGGCCATCGCTGCCTCAGGATCCGTGGCCGCCCAGGAACTGAGCGCAGCCCGCATTGCCCCGCCCCTTTGGTTCTCCGGTATCCCGAGGACGAACTGCATCGCCGCCGCTGGATCGGACTCCGCCCAACGCGAGGCGAGGAGCGGGAGCAACGTCTCGCGTTCCTGTCCGGGGCTCATCTGCTGCGCGCTCTTAATCGCCGCGGAAAGCTCGGCCGGGCTCATCTTCAGCACCAGGTCGTAAAGTGCGTGTTGCCGCTTGATCTCGTTTGGCTCGCGCAGTGCCTCCCGGAGCGCCTGATCGATATTCCCACCCTGCTCTTCAGTCGCTACCGGCAGCTCCCGTGCGGGCGCGAGCTGCGCACTGCTGGTCAGCGGCAGAGGTTCAGCGGTTCCGTGTGAGGAGGTGAAAGACGGAGCCCGCACATTTGGCGCGGCAGCCGGAGCAGGCGCCGGGCGTTCTCCGATAAAGTAGCCGGCCAGTCCGCCGATGAGAAAGGAACTGGCGGTGAGGAGTGGCCAAAGCGTGGTTGCTTTCATCGCGAGAAAAGAGGGGAAACCGCCGCTTCCGTGTAGGACTCGCCGGTCGCGCCGTCAAATTCCTTCCCGCCTGCCTTGGTTTGCGCAAGATAATGGCACGCGCGACGCTGACCCGCTTAAACCGCTTCTCTTCATCGATGAAAACCGCTTCTTCGCGCTGGCCCTACGTCATCTTTGGTCTCCTGGCGCTCGGCACGGTCTCGGTGCTCGGCTGGAGCCTCATGTCGCATTTTGGCGAAGAGGATCTCTTCATGCCGCACGCCCACTGCTACCTGATGAAGCCGGGGCTGATCATGCTCCACGGCGTCTCCGATTTTCTCATCGGCTGCGCCTACGTCGCGATTTCAGCGACCCTCGTCCACCTCGTCATCCGGGCGCGGCGGGATATCCCGTTCCACTGGATGATGCTGGCGTTTGCCACGTTCATCGTGGCCTGCGGGGCCACGCACTTCATGGAGGTGTGGACGCTGAAGTCGCCCAATCCGCAGTATTGGCTCTCCGGCGACGTAAAGCTCCTCACCGCGCTGGCCTCCGTCGCGACGGCATTTCTCCTCCCGCCCCTCGTGCCGCGCGTCTTGAAGCTCCTCGAGCAGGCGCGGCTTTCCTCTGAGCGGCAGGAAAAGCTCGAGGCCGCGCACGCGGAGCTCAGCAAGGTGCATGACCGGTTGACGCAACTCGACACGCTAAAGACGAACTTCTTCGCGAATGTAAGCCACGAACTGCGCACGCCGCTGGC
>DASVRY010000393.1:0-2478 GCA_036388395.1 Chthoniobacteraceae bacterium | reverse complement strand
CGCCTTTTCGATCGCCTTCGGTTGCGGTTATGCGCGCGCGGCGGTAATCGGAACGGATTGCGTGGAGCTGCAGCCGGCGACATTCGCGGAAGCCTGGCGGGCGTTGGGAGAAGACGAGGTTGCAGTCGGTCCGACAGACGACGGTGGCTACTACCTTCTTGCGTTGCGGGCGCAGCAGCCGGCGGTGTTTCAGGGGATCGCCTGGAGCACCTCCGAAGTCATCCAGCAGACGCTCGCTCGCGCCGCTGAGGCCGGGCTCAGCGTGCATCTCCTGCCACAGCTCGCGGACGTGGATACCGAAGACGACTGGCTCCGTGCGCAGTCGCGATTGCAAAGCTAACGCTTTCGGCCTTTCTTCTCTCCTTTTCCTTCCCTGTTTATGGATCTTACGCAGCCCATCGTCTTCGAGCCGCTCTTTATGGAACGCGTGTGGGGAGGGCGCCGGTTGGAGACGCTTTTGAAAAAGCGGCTGCCGCAAAGCACACGGATCGGGGAGTCTTGGGAGATCGTCGACCGCGAGGATGCGCAAAGCGTCGTTCACGAAGGCCCACTCCGTGGCTCCACCCTGCACGAGCTGTGGACGGAGCACCGCGAACTCATTTTTGGCGCGTTGCCTGATAGCCCCCGTTTTCCACTGCTCTTCAAGATCCTCGATGCGCAGGAGCGGCTCTCGGTGCAGGTGCATCCGCCCGCGGAAGTGGCGGCGCAATTCGGCGGCGAGCCGAAGACGGAGATGTGGTATCTGCTCGATACGCAGCTCGAGAGCGACCTTTACGCCGGCCTAAAGGCGGGGGTGACGCGTGAGAGCTTTGAAGAGGCGCTGCGTGACGGGGAAGTCGCGGAGAAGATTCACCGCATGCCAGTCCGTGCTGGCGATGCGATTTTTATCCCCAGCGGGCGCATTCACGCGATTGGCGCGGGGAATCTCATCGTCGAGGTGCAGCAAAATAGCGACACGACATACCGAGTCTTCGATTGGAACCGCCTCGGGCTCGACGGCAAACCGCGCGCCTTGCATATCGATCAGTCGCTGCAGTCGGTAAATTTCGAGGATATCGAGCCGGGAGTCGCGCAAGGCTCCGGAGAGGTGCTCGTGGCGTGCGACCATTTCTGCGTCGAGCGTTGGGCGCTCGATGCGCCGCGTATTGAGCCGGCGGGCAGCTTCGCCGTCTTCACAGTGCTGAACGGGGAGGTGGAGTGTGCCGGCCGGAAGTTCGTATCTGGAGAGTTTTTCCTCATACCCGCGCGCCTGGAAGATCGTGAACTGCGGCCAGTGGAAAGCGGCACGTCACTGCTCCGGACGACGATTCCGGTGAGTAAGATTTAGCTCTGCGGATCACCGTCCGGTCATTCTGAGCGGAGTGGAAGGAGCTTTAGCGACTGGAGCGCAGTCGAAGAACCCCGCCGCTTTTCGAGATGGCGCCGGGGGAAGATGCGGGCGGCGCGACTGATACCCTTGCTTCAGAACAAGCCTGCGACTCTCCGACGTTCGCAAGATCGCTGGTGGTGCGGCGGGGTCCCTCGACTTCGCTCGGGATGACAGTTGGGAAATCCCAGCTGAACTTCCTAACTGTTACTTCCAGATCACGTCCGCAGGCCGCCGAGGCGGCGGCCGCTTGGCCAGCGGCGATGCACGCGCGCGGCTTCGATTTTCCACGCATTCTCCTCGAAGACGAGGCAGTAGAGGCAGGGGATCACCTCGCCGTCATTGAGGATGAAGTAGACCGGGATGATCGCCTGCCGCCCTTCGAGGCGCACGGCGCCGAATTCGACGCGGTTCGCCCGCAACAGCTCAGGATACTCGGTGCGGATCAGGTCCGCATACGTCTCGACGTTGAACTTCTCCTGAAAACTCATGGAAGCCTGCCGGTAGGCAAGCGTGTAGTCGGATTCCCGCACCGCCTCAATCTGCCGCCAGACGATGTCGTAGAGTTCCGCCGGACGTGCGGAGGTGCGGCGCGTTTCCATCCAGCGATGCGCTACCGCCGCTGTGCCGCAGATCGCGAACATGCAGAGGACGAGGGCGATTTTCGCGCGCTGGTTCATGAATGGGAAGGTGCAGCGGCGAGTCGCTGCAAATACGGAAACGAGTAGAGCCCGGTGCCGTGGCCGTCGCCCCAGTTTGGCTGAAGCGCATACCCACCAATAACCTGATATCCGCGAAGCTGGAAGCTGTCTTCGGTGTAGCTTACGTCCGGCCGTTCGATATTGCCCAGCACGTCCGGCTCCCCACCACAGCCAGCGCACGGGCAGGCATAGCGCATCGCCTGGAGCCGAAGATACGATTCCGTGCCGTCATTCCACGCGATCGCGAGTTCGTCGCCGATGAGCTGAATGTTCGCTGGAAGCAGGCGCGCAGGCATGTCAGTCGTCGAATGTGCCCTGCTCTCGCGCCGGACGCCAGCCTTTGCCGCTCCGGCTGCCAAAAAGCGCGGTGCCCTCGCGCACAAGCGTCGAGCCCTCCTCGATGGCCACCGC
>DASVRY010000392.1:0-6945 GCA_036388395.1 Chthoniobacteraceae bacterium | reverse complement strand
CGCACCTCACGTTTGATGGCGCCCATTCAGTAGAAGCCCGAGCAGCTGAGCTCCGCAGGCAACAACCCTTCACGCGCCGTTGGCGATCAACTGGCGTAAAAGCGCTTCGATGCTGCTCGGCTGAGGGGCCACAGGATGAGGAGCAACATCGCTGCGGCTGTGCCAGTGAGGGATGCGTTCGCAACGCAGAAGGCGGCCTGAAGCAGCAGGAGGAGGCGGATAAATTGCCCGATCGATGGCGGGATGCTCGCCTCCGGATCAGTCGCAAGCTTCCAGGTGATCTGAAGGCAGGTCACGAAAGCAACAGCATAAAGGAAAAAGACGCTCCAGAAGGTCGTCGGAGTGAGCTGCTCGAGGAAACCAACAAGTCCGCCGTTGAAAGACGGAGCTGGGAGTTGGCGGAGGAAGCTAATCATCCCAAACAGCAGGGCCGAGATGGGTAGCCACTTGGCATCGATCGGCACTTGGGATTTCGTCTCGTAGCGAGCGAGATGCGTGATCGCGGCGATGTAGAGGGTGACCAGCAAGATCGCCACGAACAACGGATCGAGACGGCCGCGTGCGAGCAGGGAGATGGTAAGTTCGCCGTGTGGAGCTGCGGTTGCTCCGAGGAGGAGGCTAAGACCGCGGCAGGCCCCCATATTCAATGCGCCGAAGATCGGGATGCGTTTGCCCCAGTGGTTGTAGAAGGCGATCGCAATTGCGAGCACGGCTGCGACCTTCAAGGCCGTGATGCTCGCCGCCGCTGCGCACACGAGGCCAATGGCGAGAAGCAGCAGCGCGACGATGGCGACGGCGACTGGCTGTGCGGCACCGCTGGGCAACGGTCGATGTGGCCGTTCGGCGCGGTCTTCCGCTAGATCGGCGAGGTCGTTGTCGAGCAGCCCTGCTGCATACAGGCAAAGGCTTGCGATTACGGCGAGCAGTAGGGCGGGCTCCAGCGCACCGAACGAGGCGAGGACGTATCCCGCTATTGGGTCACCGGGGACGGTGAAGAGATTGGGCGCGCGGAAAAGCTGAAGCCACGTCCGCAGGCGCGAGGCTGGAGGCGTCATGCGGCTGGCTTCTGCCCTCCAAAGACCGCCAGCTCCAGCACTTTCAGATAACAATCCACATTTTCATATCCGACCGCCCGCAGCCAGTCGCACTGCACCTCTAGCGGGGGTGGAACGGGAACGGAGCCCGCGGAGCGCACGAAGTATTCTCGCGCCAGCTCCGCGCGTGTCCGTCCGCCGGCGTTCTCAAGTTGCTTCCCGAAGATTGCGTCGATGACATAGTCATTCCAGACCGACTCCGTCCAACGCGTGGCGGAGGCGACGTGTTCGACGACGATGAACAAGCCCTCAGGCTTCAGCAGCGGAAAGGTTTCTCGGAAGACGGATTGCTTTTCATCGTGTGAGAGGTGCGCGAGGGCGAAGGCGGAGATCACCACATCGAGTGGGCCGTGTTGCACGACATCCGCGCTCCAGCCCGCTTCGCGAATATCGGCCTCGAGGAAGGCGAGGCGAGGAGCATGAGGGCGCAGGTGATTACGGGCAGGCGCAAGGGCGGCTGCCGAGGGGGCGACGAAGACGCCACGCGAGTCCGGGTATTCATCGAGCAAGGCGCCTGCAAGCAGGGGATCGCCGGAGCCAAGATCGAGGAAGGCTTCGACCGGATGACGAGCCGCGGCGATCAGCCGAAGGATGATGTCGATTTGCTCGATGCCGAGCGGAATGGTCGTCCGCACACTTTCCAAAAGCCGCGCCGCCATTTCCGGGTCGCGCGGAGCAGTGGCGCCCAATGACTCGGGTGTGGGAGAATGACGACTCAAGGTGCGGCGAGCGAAGCCGCGAAGGTCGCGTGTTCCGGAGTTTGCAAGCCGGTTTGAAGCGCAGCGAGCACCTGTGCGCCTTGCATGGAGAGCAGCGCATGCACGGCGAGATGCAGACCGGGAAACCTGCGGCTGCGGATAATGCCATCCTCCTGCGGCGGATTCGGGACGAAGCGTCCTTCTTCCAACGCAAACCAATAGAACTCCGCGTCGCGCGTGCTCCAGACGAGATACTCACCGACTCCATGGCGACGGTAGGCGTAGAGCTTCTGGTCAAGGTCAAGCGACACGCTGCTCCCCGCGACCTCGATCACCAATTCCGGTGGCCCGGAAAGGTATTTGTCGACCGTTGGAGCCGTGCGCCCGCCCGCATGTGGTCGCAAGCAGAGAATGCCATCTGGCTGCAAGGTTGTCTCGGTGTCGAGGATCAAGGTCCCGTTCACATAGTGCGCCACGCCGGGTGTGTGCGCGGCATAGTAACCGAGCCAGCTTTGGATCAGACCATCAGGCTCCGCGTGCAGGAGAGAAACGGGAGAAGCCATATACACAATGCCGTCGACCAGCTCGGCCTTCACGGAATCCGCCATCGCTTCGTAGCGCCGCAGAAATTCAAACGTGTCGAGATGATCGCCATTCTCCAGAGGCGGAAGGGACTTTTCTGAGCGTGGGATGCTGGCAACCGCGAGCATGGAGTGAGTTAAGGGGCTGACGCAGAGGGGTGCAACCTCCAGTTTAGCGACAGCAAAAAGGGCCGGTCTTGCGACCGGCCCTTTGTGACTATTTTAGTCTCGTTTCCGAACTCAGCGGACCGGTCCTTCGACTCCGCCGGTAACGCGCTCCGGATCGATGCTGACTGGCTTGTAGCCGCCGATCGATTTGAAGTAAGCGAGCAAGCCGAGGTAGATCAGCGCCATGATTGCAGGGATCGCCGAGTCGGCGACCAACGTGCGGCGGTCACCGCGGATGTTCGCGTCGATCACTGCCTGCTGCTCAGCAGTCTTCGGATCAGCCTTCTTGGCATCTTCGAGCTTCTTGCCATCGAGGCCTGTGACTGGATCGAAGATCGTGAACTTCGACGTCGTCTCCGCCTTGTACTGATCGTAGAGAGCTGGGTCCGCTTTCTGGAGTTCCTCGCCAGCGAAGCGATCCTTGGCGTAGCCGAGACCGGCGGAGCCGATCAGGCCGGCGCTCATCATGCCGATGCCGCCCATGATCGAGATCGCGATGGCGCCAGTGCGTGGGAAGCGATCAGACGCAACCGCGAGCATGGTGGGCCAGAAGAACGTCTTTCCGATGCCGTAGACGGTCAGCGCGAGCAGCGCCATGAAGAAGCTGTTCGCCATGGAGGTTAGATTGAGGCCGACGACGCCGAGCACGGCGCAGATCGCAAGAATGCCGATTGGCGAGATCTTCAGGCGGGTCTCGATGAAATGCGCGGAGAAGCGCAGTGCAAACATAACCAGCGAGGTCCAGATGAAGAGCGCTTTGCCTTCGCCTGGGCTCAGGATGTTGCCCGTGATATTCTGAATCCACTGATCAGTGCCGAGCTCGACTGCACCAACCATCGCATGGGTGATGAAGAGGATGAACAGGAGAAACGAACCAAGCGAGAAGCGCGTAATCAACCCAATGGCGAGCAGAAGGACGCCGCCGATCGCATACGAGACGCCTTGGGAAAGACCGATCGATTGATTGAAGAAGAGGACGAAAAGGTAGCAGACGACCGCACCACCGAGCAGGCCCACGTCTTTGAACATATCGGCAAGCCGGATGCCTTTCGCACTGGCTTCCGATTTCGGAAAGCTCTGCCCGAGGAACATCAAGCCGTAGATGATTGTCGGCACAAGGTAGAAGGCGAGCTGCACTTTCCAGCTCATCTTCATGCCCTCATCGAGGGTCCAGCCGATCACCGCACCGATGATCATGCCCAGCGGCCAAGAAGCGTGGAGGATGTTTAGATAGTGTGTGCGATTGCGGGGAAAGAGAGTCGCAACCAGCGGATTCGCGACGGCCTCGAGGGTGCCGTTTGCGAAAGCGAAGATGAACATGCCCCAGGAAAGGTAAGCATAGGCGACTTCCTTGGCCTGACCGGGCGCCGCCATAAAGGTGACGATTGCGGAGAGGACATGGAAGGCAAACGCCGCGACGACCAGCTTGCCGTAGCCGATCTTATCCACGATGACGCCGCCAATGATGATACCGAAGCAGAAGCCGATGAAGCCCATGCCGCCGATCTTGCCGAGTTCGGTGCCGGTGAAGCCGAAGTCGGCGCCCCAGTTATCGAAGATGCCGCCGCGAATGGCGAAGCCGACGCCGGCTGCGAGGATGGCCATGAAGCCCGCCCAGAGGAGGCGTTTGGCGTTGGGCGCTATGCCGGGGTCGTGGGTGTCTGCGAGATTATCTGCTGTGCTCATTCGATGGGTTTGGTTGGGTTGGTTGGGGTGTTCCGATGGTTCGTTTCAGTGCGGTCGCAAAGAAGGGGAGATTTAGCCGCCGCAAAGGCTCCCTGGCGGCGAGCGCGCGTCATCTCAGCGGCGACAATTCTGCCTGTCAACCCTGAATCTCGGCAGCCGTTGGGTCGCCGAGTTGGAGCCGTGGATCCTCGGCGAGAAGCTCTGCCAGTGTCGACCAGCCATTCTCATCGAGTGCCTGAAAAGCGTGGAGATAGACCGCTACGACTGCCGGTTGGTGCGTCTCGAGAAGCGAGTCGATCACCCTCGCCAGGTCAGCTTTAGGCGGGGCGGAGGGAAGTTCCTCGATCGTGCCATTTTCATCATGCGCAATCCCGAGGCCATCGAGGAAGTCGCAGAGGAGCTTTGCCTGCGCACCAACGAGCCAGATCTGGAGGAGATGCGCCGCGATACCTTCACTCGACTTCTTCCCGAGCGTGTCCTTCATCCAGGCGTGTCGCTCGTCGCGTGGCTTGCGTTCGACGTATAGCGGTCGCAGCTTCCGCTGTTTGGCGAGGGAGTCGATCGTCGCTTTGTAGAGCGGCTTTTCTTTTTCGAAGAGGAAGCTGAGAAGCTGTCCAGCCGTCTCGGCGGGCATCCGGGAGAAGATTTCGTGCGTCTTGAGCATTTGAGGGAGCGGAGACTATGGGCGGCGAGCGGATTGTCGAGGCCGGATCCTCCAGAGCGACGGCCGCCAGGAGGCATGTAGCTCAGCCGCGTCGATCGGGCGGAAGTTGTACCGGAGGCGGCTGCCTCTTCGCAGCGCCTAGTCTGCCCAAGCTAGAGCGCCGCGATTACCTCGCGTATCGCAGCCGCGTTCTCCCGATGGCGACCGGCAGCCTCCTGAAAGCGCCGAGTCATCTCAGCGTTCCCGCCTGAATGGTCACGGAGGTAATCGGCGGCCGCCGCACCCTCCTCGAGGAGCCGGATGGCCGCCCACATGGTCCGCTCGACGGTTGCGGCGTGCTCTTCCAGCAAGCTCTCTGGGGAGTAGGCGTGTCCCACGCGGCACTCAAATCGGAGGAGTGGCCCATCTTTCTCCTCCCACAGCGTCCCTGAGCAATCAGGGCAAGCCCACGGCACGATCGCGCCTGTGCGAGACTTCATCGGCGGCGGGTCCGACGGACCGGCAGTGCTTTCTGTGCTCATGAGGTGACTCCTTCAACGTTGGTGGCGAGACGGGTAAGAAGCGGCGGCAGCTCTGCTCGGGTCGGCGCGTGGTGGACGGTTATTCGCTGAAAAAGACTGGCGTGGTTGAGGCCTTCCGGCTCGCTATCGCCAGGACGCCGCGGAACGACCACGATTCCGCCCCGCTCCCCTAGATGATAGAGCCCAAACAACCCATCGCTCATCTCGCCAGCCAGCCCACAGAGCAGCACGCCGATTGCCGAGGCGCCGTAGGCTTGGGCGGCCGTTCGGAAAAGTGGATCCAGCGCCGGCCGGTGCCGATTCTCCGTCGGGCCAAACACCACCCGCAACCTCTCGCGCTCGACAATTAGGTGTCGCTCGGGCGGCGCCACGTAAACTCGTCCGGATTCAATTGGCTCGCCGTCGCTGGCAAAAGCGCAACGGAGCTTCGCCTGCTCGGTAAGTAGCCTCATGGCCGTGGCGCTCTGCGACCGCGATAAGCTGTGAATGGCGACGACCACCGGTGACGGAAGATCAGCCGGGAGGTCGGCGATCAGTTGGACCAACTCACTGGTCTCGATCGCCGCGGCCCCGACTACCAGTAAGCGATGAGGCAGCTGCGGGATCATCACGGTGACAGACGGTTCAATGTCGGTATACGTGCGCCATCTTGAGCCCTGCGCGGAGGCCACCCCCGGGGTGAGGGTAATCGCCGGAATTCCGATCCGCGCCTGGCTCAAAGCTCTTCAAGGGGCTGCTCGCGTTGTTCCAGCTAGCGTCAGGCGGCTCACCAAGGATCTGCCCGAAACGACCGCATCTTGCGGTTTTTCGAGACTGCGGTGAACTGATGAGGCATCGCGCTGGAGAGTTCTGGCCGGCGGCGACCGTTATCGCGCTCCTGGTTCTCTCCGACTATGCGGCTCTGGCGAATCTCTGGGGAGGTATTCTGACTATTGATTTCGTCGTAAGACATATTCAATAGAGACATCGTGCAGCGAGGGCGGCTGAACGTCCGGGCCGCGCCTGAGGAAGTGCGCCGCTTAATGCGCAGGCCGCTTAGGTGGCGCGACTTACACCGGCGTCGGCAAGCCGTAGGCAACAGGGGAAAGGCGGCACCGCGGGAATCGAACCCGCAGACGGGCTATCATCCGTCAAAGAGCACCAGCTCCGAGTGCCGTAGAGGAATCGCATTGTGCTTCGTGCCTTCTGCAGCAACGCGACGAGCGATTCGGGAGGGGGAGTAAAGCACCTAACTCACGGCGTGCAACCCGTGTTTTCGATTACTTTGCATGGTCGTGATAAGGCGTGGCGCCTATCGTTGGTGAAGAAGGTGACTGCGAGATCCGGGGAGCGTATTCGTCTCGAGTGCGGGTGCTGGCGTCCCGCCAGCATGGACTTTCCCTCAGCACCGTCTGTAGCTGGGGAGCGCTACGGGCGAAGTTCGTCTCCGCAAAACTCGAGACCAGCACTCGGAACGAGTGCGCTCCGCCACGCACTTTTCGGCATTTCTTGCTGCTCGCCGTTCGTCTTGGTGCCTATGGCTATCACTGTAGC
>DASVRY010000391.1:0-6390 GCA_036388395.1 Chthoniobacteraceae bacterium | reverse complement strand
CGCGGACCTCGGCACCGAGCACCACATCGAAGGATCAAGTCCGCGGAACCAATTCGTTCTCCGTTCTTCAATGGATCTCCCCGGGAATGTTGAGTTGGACGGGACGGTCCGATACGTCGATGCGCTCGAAGCGCTGGCGATCGATAGCTATATCGTCCTCGACCTGCGGATCGCGTGGCGACCGTCCGATCACGTGGAGCTTTCCATTGTCGGGCAGAATTTATTTCAACGCCGGCACGAAGAGTTCCGATCGACACTGATCCGCACCCAAAACACCGAAGTCGAAGCCGGGGTCTACGGCAGAGTCACGATCCGGTTCTGATGGAACCAGGTGACCATCCAAAAAGGCGACGTCCTCGCCTCATTGGCAGTCTGCGGCTTGCCCTGACCATGCTTCTGTTCTTCGGCATGCTGCCGGCGCGATCACAGCTGCCCGAGTACCAGGTGAAGGCCGCATTCCTCATCAACATGGTCAAATACGCGGATTGGCCAGCGCACGCCTTGCCTCCTGGCGCACCCCTCACAATTGCCATCGTAGGCGACGATCCTTTTGGCAGCGCGCTCGATAGTCTTGCAGCAGGCCGGCGGGTGAATGAGCACGAGATTATCATTCGCCGCGTTTCTCGGCTTTCGGACCTCCCGCGAGCCCACGTGATTTTCGTTTCGGCCTCGGTCGCGGAGAGCGGCATGAGCGTCCGCTCAGCGCCCGGCGCGGAGAACGCGCTGCTCGTCGGCGACTCCGCAGGCACAGCTAATTACGCCGCGATTAACTTTTCCGTGACTGATGGACGCATTGTTTTCGAGGTAAATCTCGCGGCTGCCGAAGCCGCCGGAGTGAAGATCAGCTCGAAGCTCCTCAATCTCGCCCGAAGCGTGCGGCAGCCTCGCTCAAAGACGGTGCTCCGCCGATGAAACTTCTCAACGATCTCCCGATCCGCCGGAAGGTCATGCTGGTCATGATGCTCACTACGGGGGTGGCCCTGCTCCTGGCTTGTACGGCGCTGCTTTCCTATGAACTCCAGGAGTATCGGCGAAAGCTCGAAGGCGATCTGGTAACTTTGGGACGGGTCATCGGTGCAAATAGCTCCGCGGCGATTCTGTTCGACGACGAGCAGGCAGCCACGGAGATGCTCACGGCCCTGCTTGCGGAGCCGCAGATCGTCGCAGCGCGCATCTATGGGCAGGGGGGCCAGCCGCTCGCGGGTTACATCCGCCCTGGCGCCACCGCCAAGCTTCCTGAGGCGCCGATTACGACCACGTTTTTTACCGCAGACGACCGGCTGCATCATTTCGCTCCCGTGGAAGACGCACGGGAACAGGTCCAGGCGGGATCGATCTACCTTGCGGCTGAGTTCGGTGGAATGAGGGATCGAGTAAAATCATACGCTGCCTTGCTTGTGGTGGTGCTCATCGCATCCGCGTTGGTGGCGTTTGCTCTTTCTGCAAAGCTGCAAACCTATATTTCCGGTCCCATTCTGAAGTTGGCGGATACCACCCGCAAAGTATCCGACGAAGGCAACTATTCGCTCCGCGCAGTGCGGGAAACGAACGACGAAATTGGCGACCTCATCACTAGCTTCAACGAGATGCTGGCCCAGATTCAGCACCGCGATGCGGAGCTGCATGCGGCGCACGATCATCTGGAGCTACGCGTGCAGGAACGCACTGGGGAGCTTCAGCAAGAGGTGACCGTCCGAGCGCGCGCCGAGGAGGATCTCGCCCGCTCGCTTTCGCTCGTCACCGCGACTCTGGAAGCGACCGCTGACGGGATCCTCGTCGTCGATGGGGACGGCGAGGTGGTAAGCTATAACCAGAAGTTTGCCACCATGTGGAAGATTCCCAGAGAGGTCCTAGAACAGGGCTCCGATCGGGAGCTACTGGCCTGCGTGCGTGGCCAGATAAAGGATCCCGATGCCTATACGGAGAAGGTAAAGGCGCTATACAATGACCTGAGCGCGCCGAGTGAGGACATCGTTGAGTTTCTCGATGGCCGTGTGTTCGAGCGCTACTCTCAGCCGCATCGGGTGCATGGTTTGACGGTCGGCCGGGTGTGGAGCTTCCGCGACATCACTGCCCGCAACAAAGCCGAGGAGCAGATCCGCGAACAAGCTAGTCTGCTCGATCTCGCTCAGGACGCGATCCTTATCCGCGACCTCGATGACGTCGTGCTCTTCTGGAACAAAGGCGCCGAGCGCCTGTACGGCTGGCAGGCGGAGGAGGTGCTCGGCAGCCAGATGGGGAAACTTTTCCACAAAGACCCCGCAAGATTCCTCGGAGCGAAAAGCATCGTCAACGTACGGAATGAATGGAGCGGCGAGCTTTCACAGTTCACGAAAAGCGGCGCCGAAGTGGTCGCGGAAAGCCGCTGGACGCTCCTGCGCGGTGAGAATGGTGCGCCGAAATCGATCCTCGTGATCAATACCGACGTCACTGAGCGGAAAAAGCTCGAGGGTCAATTCCTGCGCGCACAGCGGATGGAGAGTATCGGCACATTAGCTGGCGGCATCGCGCACGACTTGAACAACGTCCTCGCGCCAATCCTGATGTCGATCGATCTGCTGCGGCGAGAGTTCACTAACGGTGACGCGGATCAGGTGCTCGAAGCGATCGAACTCAGCGCGTTGCGAGGCGCCGATCTCGTGCGGCAGATCCTCTACTTCGCACGCGGAGCGGAAGGCAAACGCATGGCCGTCAAACCGCAGCGCGTCTTGAACGAGGTCTTCAAGATCGCTCGTGATACTTTCCCAAAGAACATCTCCCTCCAGTGTCAATTCTCACCCGACCTGTGGGCGCTTTGGGGCGATCCTACGCAGTTCCACCAAGTGCTGCTCAATCTTGTCGTGAATGCGCGTGACGCGATGCCCGGAGGCGGAACGTTGACGATTTCAGCCGAGAACTGCATCCAGCCGCCGAGCACCGCTCCTGGAGCTGCCGCGCTCGGCCCAGCGGTGCTCGTGCGAGTGAGCGACACTGGCATGGGCATTCCCGAAGAGGTTCGGGAAAAGATTTTCGAGCCGTTCTTCACCACGAAGGAATTCGGTCAAGGAACCGGGCTCGGACTTTCCACGGTGATGGCCATCGTGAAGAGTCACGGCGGTTCCATCCACCTCGAGACGGCTCCTGGGAAAGGCACTAGCTTCACCATCGCCTTCCCGGCTGTGCCTCAGATGGTCGAGGACACGGGCCAGGAGGATAAGGCCGCACTCGGTAACGAGGAACTGCTCCTCCTGGTCGACGACGAAGCCTCGGTCCGGCTCGTGGTCAAGCAGATGCTCGAAGCGTCAGGCTATCGCGTGATCACCGCACCCGACGGCGCGACTGCCCTCTCGCTCTACGCGGAGCGGCGCAGCGAGATCTCGCTCGTTATCACCGATATGATGATGCCTGGAATGGACGGCGAAGCGACGATCCGCGCGATTAAAGAACTCGATCCGCACGCGCTCATCATCGCGGCCAGTGGGATGATGCACGAGGAGCGGGAAACGAACGCCGCAGCCGCAGGTGCGCTGGCCTTCCTCTGGAAACCATACACGGCAGACACGATTCTCCGCGCGATCCACAAGACGCTGAGCCGCGGCAGGCAGCCGATCGCCGCTCCAGAACCACAGCTGGTGTAAAGCGACGGGCCTCAGCGGCGCAGGTCACTTGCCAAACGCCACTTTGCCGTCGCGCACATCGGCCTTGATCAGATCGCCTTCGCGGAAGTGGCCGGCGAGAATCTCCAGCGAGAGCGGATCAAGCAGGGAGCGCTGGATCGCTCGCTTCAAAGGCCGAGCGCCGTACACCGGATCGTAGCCTTCCCGAGCCACATGCAGCTTCGCGGCGTCGCTCAGCTCAAGGGTGATCTTTTGCGCGGCGAGGCGTTTCAGCAATCGGCCGAGCTGAATCTCGACGATGTGCGTGAGGTCGCTGTCATCCAGCCGATCGAAAATCACGATCTCGTCCACGCGGTTGAGAAACTCGGGCCTGAAGTGTCCGCGTAACGCGTCCATCACCCGCGCCTCCCGTTGCTCAACGTTGTCGGAGGCATCGAGGATGTGCTGCGAACCTATGTTCGACGTCATGATGATGACGCTGTTCTTGAAATCCACGGTGCGGCCCTGTCCATCAGTGATTCGCCCGTCGTCCAGCACCTGCAGGAGCACATTGAAGACGTCCTGGTGCGCCTTCTCGATTTCGTCGAAAAGGATTACGCTATACGGTTTCCGCCGGACCGCTTCGCTAAGCTGCCCGCCTTCCTCAAAGCCAACGTAGCCAGGAGGAGCGCCGATGAGACGGGCGACGGAATGCTTCTCCATGTACTCACTCATGTCGATGCGGACCATCGCGTTCTCGTCGTCAAAAAGGAACTCAGCAAGGGCACGTGAGAGTTCGGTTTTTCCGACGCCTGTCGGCCCGAGGAAAATGAACGACCCGATGGGCCGGTTCTCATCCTGCAAGCCAGCGCGCGCTCGACGCACGGCGTTGGCCACTGCGGTAATCGCGTGCCGCTGGCCGATAACCCGCTTCCCGAGACGTTCCTCCATCTTGATAAGCTTCTCGCGTTCCCCTTCGCGGAGGTTCGTCACGGGAATGCCCGTCCACGCAGAGACGACTTCGGAAATGTCCTCCTCCGTCACTTCCTCTTTCAGCATCTGCTGCGCACCCTGGATCTCGCCCAGCTTAGCGTAATGCGCTTCGAGCTGACGGGTTACCTCCGGGATCTGGCCATCCTGCAGTTCACTAGCCTTGGAGAGTTCGCCCCGTCGCTGGGCCTGCTCCAGCTCGATGCGCAGTTGCTCAAGTTGTTCCTGAAGTTTCCGTGACTTGTCTATCTCGGCCTTCTCGCTCTGCCATTGCGCCTTAAGTTGGCCGCTTTGCTCCCGCATGTCAGCCAGCTCCCGTTCGAGCTTCGCTAGGCGATCCTTGCTCGCGGGATCTTTCTCCTTCTTAAGCGCCTGCCGCTCCATCTCGTTCTGCATGATCTGCCGCTCGATCTGGTCGATCTCAGTTGGCATGGATTCGAGTTCAATTTTCAGGCGCGACGCTGCTTCGTCGACGAGGTCGACAGCTTTATCCGGCAGGAAACGGTCGCTGATGTAGCGATGCGAAAGCGTCGCTGCCGCCACCAGCGCGCTGTCCTGAATCCGCACCCCGTGATGCACTTCGTAGCGTTCCTTGAGCCCGCGCAGAATAGCAATCGTATCCTCCACGCTCGGCTCATCGACCGTCACGGGCTGGAAGCGCCGCTCGAGAGCAGCATCCTTCTCTATGTACTTGCGATACTCGTCGAGCGTCGTCGCTCCGATCGTGCGCAGCTCGCCACGCGCGAGCTGTGGCTTCAGCATATTGCTCGCGTCCACGGCACCTTCGCTCGCTCCGGCGCCTACGATGGTATGCAGCTCGTCGATAAAAAGGATGATCTCGCCTTGTGAATCAGTGACCTCTTTGAGGAAAGCCTTCAGCCGATCCTCGAATTCCCCGCGGAACTTTGCGCCGGCAATCATCGAGCCAATATCCATGGAGATTAGCTTCTTGTTCTTCAGCGACTCCGGCACATCACCGCTAATGATTCGCCGCGCGAGTCCTTCCACAATCGCGGTTTTGCCCGTGCCCGGCTCACCGATCAGCACCGGGTTATTCTTCGTGCGTCGGGAAAGCACCTGCATCACGCGCCGAATCTCGTCGTCGCGGCCAATCACCGGATCGATTTTCCCGCGGCGCGCAGCCTCGGTGAGATCACGGCCGTACTTTTCCAAAGTCTGATACTTACCTTCAGGATTCTGGTCGGTGACCCGCTGCGATCCGCGCACCTGCTGGAGCGCCGTCATCAGCTTGTCGCGGGTAGCCCCGGCGGAGTTTAGCAGACGGGCTGCCGTCACTGACGAGTCGGCTAGTGCAATCAAGTAATGCTCCGCACTTAGATACTCGTCCTTCATCTTGGTCATCTGCTCTTCGGCAGAGTTCACCACCGTTACCAACTCACGCCCAAGCCCGACCTGCACCGCGCCATGAGCGGTCGCCCGCCGGGAAAGATCTGCTCGCAAAGCATCCTCCAGATTGCGCGGCGTGACGCCGATCTTCTCGAGCAAAGGCCTCGTGATCCCCTCCCCCTGCTCCAGCAGCGCGAGGAGAAAGTGTTCATTGGAGATTTCTGAGTGGCCGGCCTTCGACGCCGCGTCCTGCGCAGCTTGAAGCGCCTCCTGCATCTTCTGTGTAAAGCGATCGATTCTCATAAAGTCCTCTTTCTTACCTGAGCATAAACCCGTCCGCCCCCTCTCCAGAAGGAGGATCCCTAAACTGGAGCCATGCTGACGCCAGTGACTCATCTCGTAGGAGACGAGGTGACGCAGGATGCGAGGAATGTAATTCTAGAACGCTACTTCTGCTCGGATTTTGGCCGGATGAAAG
>DASVRY010000390.1:0-2129 GCA_036388395.1 Chthoniobacteraceae bacterium | reverse complement strand
GGGAAATGGATGATCACCCTGAACGACACCGCCACGATCCGCGCCATCTTTGACGGCTGCCAGATCCGGGCGGTGAGCAGACAGCGCGGGATCCAGAACGTAGCCGGCGAGGCCGGCGTCTACCGGGAGCTGATCATTACTCCTCCGGAAGCTTCTCCGGCATGATTACCTCAGAGGCTCCGCGCTTCTTGAGCTTCCGATAAACGGCCTGCAGCACCATGCGTCGAAACGTGGCATTTGCCGGCAGCGTTTCCACGTGAGGCCGCAAGTCGATTGTCTGTCCGCCGAGTTGGCGACCCAGGCGGAGCGTGCCGAGCCAACGGCTCGCCTCCTCCTGGGCTTCCTCCCAACTCAGTGATCATAGATAGGCCGCTCCGTCAGCATCCTCGTGTCTTAGAGAGTTCAGTGCGGCACTCGCAAGGCCGTTCTGGGTCCGTGCCGAAACGTGCCGAAAACGCGGCGCTTTTGAGCGTTTTTGCGCACGTATACGGGTTCCTGTCCGGAGCCGCTACTCTGGAGGGACGTGTCAGGAAGCGTCAGGCGACCCCCATGGAACAGGTTCGAATCCCCCCCCATCCGCTCCCTTGATTTCATCAGGGTTCGCGGGCGTTGCTAGGTGAGAGTAACAATCGGAGTAACAATAAAGACGCTCATACCGTAGGTGTTCGCTGATGTCGCTGACGGATCTTTGAGCACGTTTGCGGTTCAATATGCAGCGGAGGTGGCAGGTAACTTTTCGGCAGCAGGCGTTCCCAATGAATGCCGTGGTGTTCTACAAGGCACCTCTGCACTTCTCTCCGAAGTCTCCCTGCGCTCTCCCTGTTCATACCCCGGGCCAGTGAGCGAGGAGCTGCACACCATTTTTTTCAGCATACGCGATCATCTGAGCTCGTTTCGTGAGCTTTGGGACGGGAGTAGGGTGCAGGAGCAGTATATTCCCGCGAAAGGCTGCATAGAGAATTCTAGCGACCGCAGACCATGCATCCGCGGGATGTTGAAGGTGGACCGGAGGCGAGCATTTCGCAGTATGGCGCTCACCTCAGACTATCGGTCCCTAGCCTACGGGGGTTTCGCGCTACAGACGATCCAAAAGCTGGTCGGTCTCTTCCGGCGAGCCCGTCTTGAGAGCGCGTTGCGGAGACTAGATCGACTTAGGGGTGACCCCGTCAGAGCCCATGAATCTCGCTTTCAACGCGTCTATGCTCACACACTAGCTAAACCTTCTAATCGAGTTGTTACTCTTGGAGAATTGCTCGAACGCTTCCTGAGTTCCCGTGGGCAGCGGAGCGCGGTCAGGCTCGCAGGTGTCGATCGATCGGACGGAGCGGATGATTGATCAACTCGGGCTGCCGCATCTCGCGCAACACGATCAGCTCATGTCGCAGTTTTCATTCGGCGACTTCGCGCGCGGCCGCTTCGCCTGGCGCCTCTCCAAGATACGGCCACTGAAGGTGCCAGTGGGGGCACGTGGCGATCAGCAGCTCTGGGAGTGGAGCGGAGGAGCGAGCCTGCTTTAACTTTTATGACGACCCGTCCCCTTGCTCCCCCGCAAGCCCATGCTCTTGTAGCGCGAATGCGACTGGCGATCCGCAACTACGAATGCGGGAAGCAGGAAATCGTCATTCTAAATCTGCTGGTCGATCGAACCTATGCTCCCGGCAAGGAGCGGGCGCTGATCCCCTCGCTCGACTATGTGCATCGGCTGACGACCATCCTGGGAGCCGACTGCTGCTGTCTTGCGACGCGTGGAGAGCGATTACCACATCGTAAACTCTGGACCGGCGCCAGATTACCGCTCTCGATCGTGGCAGGATCTGCGCTGGTACTGGATTCTGCCGGATCCGGAGCAATGGCGGATGATCGGACCGCGCGTCGATCGCGCCTACGCGGCAAAGCTTCATCGGGAACTCGACTTCCTGGAAAACAGTAATCCCCACTTCTCCGCGCCGAGTGGCGAGGAGCTGGTCCCCCGTAAAGATGCCGGGGCTCAAGGCCGAGATCGCCAACAGTAGAGGCGACGACGCGCTCCAGGACGAGCGCCTGCGGCAGAGAGTGGCGGAAGAACTTCGGGCCAGACTGGCGAACACCGCCACAGACGCCCGCGACGTGGACGGATATTCCTTACACAT
>DASVRY010000389.1:0-3351 GCA_036388395.1 Chthoniobacteraceae bacterium | reverse complement strand
TGCCCTTTTTCGTCAACGCCGAGCCAAGTGACTTCGTGGCCGCGTTTGGCCAACGTCTCGCAGTGTTTGAGCGTGGCGGAATGCTCGACGCGCGTCGTGACGATATGCTGCCGGTCGCGGTCCATGAGGAGCGCGGAGTTGATCGCGGCGTTCGTCGATTCTGTCCCGCAGCTCGTGAAGAGGATCTCCGCCGGTTCGCAGCCGAGCAGCGTCGCAACGCGCTCGCGGGCGAGGTCGAGAGCAGCACCGACCTGTGAGCCGAAGCGATAGCCACTCGATGGATTGCCGTAGAGCTCCGTCAGGTAGGGCATCATTTCCTCGACGACCGCTGGGTCCACACGCGTGGTCGCGTTGTTGTCGAGATAGATGATGTCGTTGGCGCTCATTTGGAGAAAAGGCGCGAAGCGTAGCGCACCCGGGGCATGGCCGCCAACGGAACTTTCAAAGGGTGCGACTCCTCAAATGGAGGAGCTTTTCCGAAAACGTCGAACGTCGAACGCCCAACTTCGAGCGTCGAAGTAGGAGGACGCGGCGCTCGTCCAGCTCTGTACAACAGTGGGATTAAACGTCGATGACTGCGGAGTCCCGCCTGCGCTCGGGCCGGGTGACGGCCTTGCGGTCGAGCAGTTCACGTCTCGCACTGCGCTTGCCATCGCATCTCGGTGCGGTGGTGCAGAGCCAGAGACGTTGCCCGGCTTCGGCGGATTTCCGGAGTGTCATTTGCGACTCGCAACCGGGGCAGCGCGGCTCGATCCAGTGCGCTGCCGCCACGAATTCGTCCATCCAGTTAACTGGTTGCTGCAGAGCCTCGCCAGGACGCTGATGCTTTTGCGCGAGGCGACCGAGCGTCTTTCCGTTGATCAGCTTAAGCGGCCGACCAGCGACGTAGTCCACCGCTTCGCGGGAAAACTCGCCCGTCGTAACGAGCAGCCCGCGTTTGGAACCCGAGGCTTTCATCGCCTCGTGAAAGGTGCGGACGGCAGCAGCTCCCACTTTCTGCGACTTCCAATGCTTGCACTGCACAAGTGTGCGTTCGAAGTCTCGCTCGAGGACGAGGTCAATGTCTTCGTCAGTGCCGACCGCCACCGGCAGCTCGACCTCAAACCCGTCCCGGCGGTGAAGTTCGCCGATCAGGAGCTCGAACTCCGCCGAGCTGAGAGAGTGCAAGGCCTGCAGATCGAACGGGCCAGCGGCATTCGGGGTCTGGGCGCCAGGCCTTGGGCCGGCTGGAGGAGCTTGGGGCCGGCGCAGCCACGAGGTGAGGGCAAAACCCAACCCCGCCAAAAGGGAGAGTGCAGCGATCACTTTCGGGAGAACACTCGATGGAGCAACCGTTCCGGTTGCGGCTTGATTGGGAACGATTGGCTGCACGGTCTCCCCGGGAACATCTGCAGCAACCGGGGGAACAGGTTCTTCCCTGGCGACCAGCTCGACTGGCGGGCCAATGGCCGGATCCTCCTCGACAGCGAGCGGCTCCTCGACGAGCGGCTCTGCCGCGGGCACTTCGGCGACCTTCGGCTCGGCAGCAGGCGGGGCCGTCAGCACCACCTGCGGTTTTTCGTCGGAAAACTGCCGCGCGCGAGGTGACCCAGCGGCTTCCAAAGTGAGGACGTATGGTGAGGCCGCTTTCCACTCGGCGATGGCTCCGTCCTTCCTTTTCCAGAGAAGCTCGACCGCATTGTCGGTGGGAAGCTTCTGCCAATCCGCGGCTGTGCCATGGCCCGCGAGGATGGCCAGAGCATCCGCTTCCTTCAGCGGCTCGACCCGTTTGTAGGTCAGCGTGCGCGCTACTCCGTCGGCGAATTGCACTCGCAGCGTCCAGCCGCTCCACATGAAAGTCGTCGTGTGTTTCGCGCGGTCTTCCATTCCCCCGCCGTGCCGCGCCTTGATCTGCGCTGCCGTTTCGCCGAGCTGGAGCGCTTGGGCCGTGCTCGCGGCCAGCGTCGCCGCGAGGGTCGCGAGGATCAAAAGACGCAAGAGCATTGCTGATCGGTAGCAAGTTGCCGACCAGAGCAGCTGGATTTTGCCTCGGCAGGCAGCTACGCGGGTTCGGGCTTCGCCAGCGGGAAGACCCACTTGTGGTAGAGCGTGAATTTCAGCCCCGCGAGGAAGAACTGAGTGGCGACAATATCGAGATCGAGCGCCATCCCGGCGATGTCGAAGCCCTTCCCTGCATCGAAGTGCTTGAGCAGCGTGAGCGTGGCCGAAGAGAGCAGCCACATGAGCGTGACCGCGCCAACGTACCGGGCGAGCGCGTCGCGCTTGCGGGAGTCGGTGCGGAAATTTACGAAGTAGTTCCACGCAAAAAAGAACGTCGTGGCGACGGCGATGCTGCACGCCGAAACGCCCCAGAGCGGAAGCTCTGTATAGGTCGCGCGGAGCCATTTGAAAGGCGTGGAAATCAGCAGATAATTCAGCGTCGCGCCGGCGAGGAACCAGAAGATGCGGGAGCGAAGCTTCTGCGCGCGGGTCGTTTCGGCTGAGGTGGAATCGATTTCCATCGCCCCTCCTAACGTGAACCGCTTCGCACCGACAACAGAATTGCCAATTGCACAGAGGCGCGAGCTGGAAGAAAACTCCACTCCTGCCGAATGAATCCCGCTCCTCCAATTGCCCACCGTCGCGTCGCAGTGACTTCCGTGGGCGTGATCAGCCCACTGGGAGGTGGCGTGCAGGAGACGCGGGCCGCGCTCGAGGCGGGGCGGGATTGTGTGACAGCGGTGACGGAGTTCGATGTGTCGCGCTGCCGCGCCAAGACAGCGGGCCAGGTGCAGGAAACGGATGGCCCCGGCGACCGGCAATCCCGGCGGCTGCACAAGTCGAGCCGGCTGATGATTGCCGCTGCCACGGAGGCGCACCGGGCGGATCCGGATTTTACGCCGGAGCTGATGATCATTGGGACGACGAGCGGCGGGATGAGCTTCGGCCAGGCCTTTTTCCGAGATCAGATGGAGGGCGGGCGCTCACCGCAACGCGCGGCGTGGCTGGCAAACTATTCACCGCAAAAGGCGGTGCTAGATGCGCAGGTCGCGTGCGGCTTTTCCGCCCCATCGCAGATCATTGCCAATGCCTGCGCTTCGGGCTCCAACGCCATCGGTCATGCCTTCGCGCTAATCCGGGCGGGGCAGCACGAGCGGATTCTCTGCGGCGGTTACGACGCGATCTCGGAGTTGGTTTTCGTCGGGTTCGACACGCTGCAGGCGTCGACGGCGGAGAAGATCCGTCCATTCGATAAAGGCCGCACGGGTCTTGTGCTCGGCGAAGGCGCGGCGATTCTCGCGCTGGAAGAGTGGGAGTCGGCCCGGCGCCGCGGTGCGGAGATCCTCGCGGAGGTGACTGGGTATGGCATTT
>DASVRY010000388.1:0-1580 GCA_036388395.1 Chthoniobacteraceae bacterium | reverse complement strand
GGAGGATCTCTACATTATCGATGGCCCGCTCAATCCCACCCGGCTGATGTCCGTCTACGAAGGGGATCACTCGCCAGAGCTGCGCGATGAACCATACGTCGCACCAGTCGCCGCCGCTCTACGTGATGCGCCGGATGTTTTCTCTCTCGTCCGCAGTCGCGACGTGCTCGTGCATCATCCGTACGAGAGCTTTAGCAGCGTGGTGGATTTCCTCGAGCAAGCCGCACGGGATCCACACGTGCTCGCAATCAAGCAGACCCTCTACCGCACCGGCGGCGATCCGCGCATCGTCGGCGCGCTCATGAAAGCGGTGCGCAATGGCAAGCAGGTCACCGCCGTCACCGAGCTAAAGGCGCGCTTCGATGAAGCGAATAACATCCTTTGGGCGCGACGGCTCGAGGAGGCCGGGGTGCATGTCGTCTACGGCATCGTGAACCACAAGGTGCACTGCAAAGTAACGCTCGTGGTCCGCAAAGACGACGACGGGCTGCGCCGATATCTCCATCTCGGCACTGGCAATTACAACCCCGGCACGGCGCGCGTTTACACGGATCTCAGCCTCTTCACGACCAATCCGGAATTCAGCGAAGACGCCACCAACCTCTTCAACCTGCTCACCGGCATCTGCCAATTTCAGCCCACGAAGAAGCTCCTCGTGTCGCCCTTCACCGTCCATGAGACGATCATGGCGCTGATCAAGCGGGAGATCGACAATGCAAACGCGAAGAAGCCGGCGCGGATCATCGCCAAGATGAATGCGCTTGTGGATCAGGAGGTGATCGAGGCGCTTTACACCGCTTCGCAAGCTGGGGTGAAGATCGACTTGATTATCCGCGGCGTCTGCTGCTTGCGGCCCGGGATTCAGGGAGTGAGTGAGAATATCACCGTCCGCTCCATCGTCGGCCGTTTCCTCGAGCACAGCCGGGTGTTTTGCTTTGAGAATGGCGGGCAGCCAAAGGTCTACGTCGGGAGCGCCGACTGGATGCCGCGGAACTTCTTTCGGCGGATCGAGGTGGTCTTCCCCATCGAGGAACCGGCGCTGCGCGACCGGATCATCAACCAGATCCTTGCGCTGCAACTCGCCGATACGGTGAAGGCGAGCCTGCTCGCGAGCGACGGCTCTTACTCCCGGCCACCGGTGCGAAAAGATGGCGACCTGCGCAACAGCCAGAAGGAATTCATGGCCTTGGCCCTCGGCGAACCCCAGCCGAAGAAGCGCCGGCGAGCTGCCAAGAGAGGGTTCGCGCAATTGCGAGTGGAGCCCCGCGTCTAAAAAGAATGCGCCAAACAGCTCCGGTGCCGCCTTCAGGCAGGCCCGGACCGATTGCGAATTGCCATCCCAAGCTTCACCGATACAGTCCACGCTCCTCGCGCAACTCCTGCCCATGTCCACCTCTCGATTGACCCTGATTCTCGCTGCCGCAGCCCTCTTTGGCTCGTGGCTGAATCCTTCCACCGCCTCGGCGCAGGCCACGGCTTACGTCATCGCCGATCACACCAGTGGGACCATCCTTGAAAGCTCAAACGGCGAGAAAAAACTCCAGATCGCCAGCTTGACGAAAATCGTTACGGGCATGGTC
>DASVRY010000387.1:0-2396 GCA_036388395.1 Chthoniobacteraceae bacterium | reverse complement strand
CCCTGTGCGCACCAAATCGATCCCACAGATGTGCGCGTAAATGCCGCCAGCAGGTCGGACGCCGGCCATCGGTATGCAAAACTGCGGATTTCCCAGGATGATGTCCGCTGGGACGATGCCGTCAGCTATAATCTTTCGATCACCGTAAATGTCCTTAACAAACGCATTAAGTGCCCACACTCTTTGCTCCAGGCCCGCAGAGAGATCGTCCCACTCACGTGCGGTGAAGATGCGCGGAATGATGTCGAAGGGGATGATCCGCTCGGCCGAGCCTTCTTCGCCATACAGGCTGAAGGTGATTCCGAGGTTCCGGAACGTTGCCTCAGCGGACTGCTGACGCCGCGCGAAATCCTTGTGGCTAGACTCCGAAAGCCAACGCGAGAGCGCCTCTAGACCGTAGCGGCATGCATCGCCATTCGATCGCCCCCAAAGCTCGTCGAACGGCACCTGGGTCTGCATGTACTGAGCTCAACCTTTCATCCGGTTCTGGAGGCCACAACGAGACACGAGCTCAAGGGATGCCAAACAAACCAACAGTATTTCGCGCGGCTGAATCGAGTGGTGACGGCGCTAAGCTGCCTGTGCAGGCGCGAGCTGGCTTATCGTGCTGCTAGCGTTCGGCTTTGGATCGGTAGCGCGGTGCATGAAGACGCGGGCGGCCGTGCTTACGAGAGAATCCATTAGGATCACGGTGATCCATCGCGTTCCGAGCCCGTGTCGGTAAGGCCGAACGCTGCTAGTTTCCCCGGCAAGCAGGAGGTCTTGAGCGTCTTAGGCATGCTTTGCGAGAGAGGAGCCGATTGTTGCTTGGGATCGGTGGCATCGGCGCGCGTGGGGTCGGCAGAAGTGCCAAGAACGACCCCCATTGGAGCTGAGCAGCCTGGCGGAGCTGGCCGGAAGCAGACGGACTGCTCTCGCATCGGCTATCGGAAAAGCGGACCCGGTGCCCACAAGCTTGGCAGGTCCGCGCAGGCTAGTCGTTGCTGCTCCCAAAGCGAAGCCGAACTCCCGCGTTTAGGATGAAACCTTCGGTCGGTGCCCAGACGTCCACCGTCCAGCGGCCGTCGGGGAGGCGCTGCGGTAGCAGGAGCGGGTCGTAGCGGGTTTGCCGGACGCCTAGGATGTTCTCGGCATTAGCAAACAGGCGCACCCGGCCGACTGCGATCTCGCCGAGGATACCGGCGTGAAGATAGGGCCGGCTCTCCGTGCGATACGGATTGTCCTCCAGCGCCTGCTTCCCGGTATAGTAAGCCTCGAAGCCGATCCGGCCCCTGCCGTGCCTCTCCCAACGGCGACCAGACCGGCAGTGTGGCGGGGGACGAGCGGAGTGCGCCTGCGCCCGCTGCCGACCTCGTCCGGCTCGGTCGCATCCATGTAGACATAGCTTCCGGTGACGGTGAACGGCGCGCGGCGGTAGCGGATCAACAGCTCTGACCCGCGCACCCTCGTCTCCCCGTCTAGGTTGACCAGCCGCACCGAGCGCCGGGTCCCCCCACGCCCCACTCAGGCCGAGCAATCCATTTCGTTCAGGAGAAGACGCGTCTGCGTCGTCAAGCAGCTTGATGAGCGCCTCGGTGACGCTAGTTGCACGGCGCTCGCGCAACACTTTCAGGGCGTCTTCGCCCCAGTCAAGCGCAACAGGCAGATCGTATCGGAAGAGCTGGACGCCGCTTTGGAGGTCGCCGTTACGCAGTCTTGCTGTTAGCTGGCGAGGCCAGCTGTCCGGGAAGCGGGCGAGCAAGTCAGGTATGTCGTCACCGACCAGGTCGCCGATAGCGGCAAGTGCATGCCAGCGGAGAGTCTGGGTACTCCGGCCTTGGTTCTCAGGGGTGTCGAGCCAAGCTTGAGCAGCGCTTGAGAGACGCTGGATCAAAAACGGGTCTGCCGGCGCCAGGCGCCGCGCATGAAAGAGCGCAAGGGCCCGTGCGTCGCCGCCCGGGCAACGATCCACTTTGGCGCGCTGCTTCGGACCAGAGTGAGGCCAACGACCTCTGCTAGCAATGGATCTGCGAGAAGCTCATCTGAGAATGCGTCTTCAGCCATTAGCGCCAAGGCTGCCTCCGAAAGCAGCCAGTCGCGGAGGCGGTCGTGCCTAAAGCGAAGCTGTTGTGCGGATGAAGGTCCCTCGGTCCGGATCAGTTCTGCCTGCCGGACCAGCTGTTTCAGCCCCTGCATTTGCGATTCTGAGAGACCTGCTCCTTCGATAAATGCCCAGCTTGGACTGAGTTCCCGCGCGCTGAGCATCGCTTCCGAGAGCGCAAGAAGGGCGCGGCGCAGTTCGGCTATCGGCGTGCCGCTCTCGTTTTGCGTGCGCGCAAGCGCGTCTTCGACGAAGCGTGCGATGACCTCTCCGGGCTCCGGGGATAACCAATCTCGATTCAAGCCAATCAGTAGCG
>DASVRY010000386.1:0-4364 GCA_036388395.1 Chthoniobacteraceae bacterium | reverse complement strand
AGCACCTCGGGTTCAACCTAATAAGGCCGGCAGGATCATTCCCGACTGGTCAACTCGGTGGGAAACATCCCACCGCTCGCACATGCTTCGCGACGAAACGAGCCACACCGAACCGGGCGGCAGGCGCCATTCGTAAGCCAGGCAGTTAACGCCGATCCTGTCTCGGTAGTTTGCGGTAGCCAGACTACAAGCTGAGACCCACAGCGGCTGAAAAATGGGTATGCAGGACCGGCGATGGGCTTTTCGCGTTGTTACTGACGCTCGTTGGTTGTGGATTACGCTGGACCAGAGCCGTCGCTAGCGCCTTCTCGGACCCGGCAACCCACGGACTGCAGAGACTTGGGAACCCCTTCGTTACCTTCGACTCACGCGCTACTGGCGGAGGTTCATGTTTTCGGGCATGATCGAGCCATGTTCCGTCTCGTGCCGCTGTGCTTCATATGTCTCTGGAGTGCACTTGCCTTTCTGCCCACGACTTCTACTTCCGCGGAGGCGGAGGCTCAGTTCCTCAGCGACGTCCGGCAGTTGATCTACGAAGGCCGCCGCAGCGGTGAAGGGTATTTCTCGCCCGATGGCGAACGACTGATTTTCCAAAGTGAACGGGAGGATGGGAACCCCTTCTACCAGATGTACGTCCTCGATCTGGAGTCCGGCGAGAGCGCGCGCGTCTCTCCAGGAGCGGGCAAGACGACCTGCGGATTCTTTCAGCCCGGAACCGGACGGGTGCTCTTCGCCTCGACGCACCACGACTCGCAGGCTGACGCGAAGCAGAAGGCTGAGCTGGAGTTTCGCGCGAGCGGAAAGGAGCGCCGCTACTCATGGGACTACGACGCAGCAATGGACCTCTTTTCCGCAAACCAGGACGGGAGCGGAATCCAGCAACTGACGAATGCCCAAGGCTATGATGCCGAAGGCGCCTATTCTCCAGACGGAAAGCAGATCGTCTTCTGCTCCCTCCGGAGTGCGTATGAGGGCACGCTTTCGCCAGAGGATCGGACGCGCCTGGAAAAGGATCCTGCATGGTTTGGGGAGATCTACATCATGAACGCAGATGGATCCAATCAGCGGCGACTCACGAATGCGCCGGGTTATGATGGGGGACCTTTCTTTTCTCCCGATGGCGAGCGGATCATCTGGCGCCGCTTCGACGAGAAGGGAATGCTCGCCGACGTCTTCACGATAAAGCTCGACGGATCCGACGTGCGCCGGCTCACCGCCTTCGGCTCCATGTCATGGGCGCCGTATTTTCATCCGAGCGGCAAGTATGCGGTCTTCACGTCCAACAAGCTGGGCTTCGAAAACTTCGAGCTGTTCATCGTTGATGCTGCCGGCACGCGGGAGCCGGTGCGAGTTACCACGACCGACGGCTTCGATGGCCTGCCGGTCTTCTCGCCGGATGGAAAGCGCCTTGCCTGGACCTCCAATCGCACAGTGGATCGGAAGTCTCAGATCTTCATCGGCGGGTGGAATCACCCTGCGGCGCTGAAGGCTCTCGAAGATTCACCGAAGCGGGCGAGGACGTCGGAGGAGGCGCAGGCGGAGGAAGCGCGGCAGCGGGAGTTGGAGCAGCGTGTCGTAAAGGGCGAGGAGGAACTCGCGCCCCTTCCTGCAAAGAGCGGCGAGGGCGCTCCGCAGGATGTCACGTTACATTCAAAACCGGAGATCACGCAGGATGATCTGCGCAGCCAGGTCGAGTGGATGGCCGCAGGAGCGCGGGACGGACGGCTCACTGGGAGTCCGGGCGCACAGGCCACCGCGGAGTTTCTGTCCACCTATATGCGTGCCGCTGGGGTGAAACCATTTGGCGACGACTACTTTGCACCGTTTGAATTCGACGCAGGCGTGAAGCTGCTGCCCGACGCTAATCGGCTCGGCGCCGAGATCGGAGGCGAGCCTTCAACGTTTCAGCTGGAGAAGGAGTTCCGTCCACTCGCGTTTAGTGACTCCGGAGAAGTGGAAGGCGAGGTCGTATTCGCAGGCTACGGACTTTCGGTGCCGGAGGGCGGCGGAGCCCGCTACAACTCTTACGAAGGTCTTGAGGTGAAGGATAAGATCGTTCTCATCTTGCGTTACGTGCCAGAGTCTGTGACTCCAGAACGCCGCGCGCAGTTGAACCGATACGCTGGGCTCCGCTACAAGGCGATGATGGCTCGGGAGCGCGGTGCAAAAGCCGTGCTGTTCGTGTCTGGTCCGAATTCTCCTCAAGCCGGTGAACTCATCCCCCTAACGGGTGATGGAAGTCTGGCGGGCTCGGGAATATTTGCGCAGTCGATCAGCGGCTCCATCGCAGACGCACTCCTGTCTCCAGCCGGGAAATCATTGCGCAACCTGCAAGCTGCTCTGGACAACGAGAACCCGCATGCCGAGGCCGGTTTCGTGGTCCCAAAGGTGAAGCTAAAGCTTGCCACAGGCATCGAGCACATCAAGAAGACCGATCGAAACGTTATCGGCTATCTCCCGCCGGCGGAAGGCGCAACGGATGAATTTATCGTTGTCGGTGCACATTACGATCATCTGGGGCGCGGCACAGGCTCGAACTCGATGGCGAGAGCAGGTGAGGAGGAGATGATCCACCACGGCGCAGATGACAATGCCTCCGGTGTTGCGCTCACGATGGAACTAGCGGCTGCGCTGGCGAAAGAGCGGAATGAACATCCGGAGCGGTTTCGCCGCGGGATCATCTTTGCACTTTGGTCAGGCGAAGAGATGGGCATCATTGGCTCAGCGGCCTTCACAGAGAAGCCCCCGGTGCCCATCGGCAAGCTGGCCGCCTACTTGAATTTCGACATGGTCGGGCGGCTGCGGGAGAACAAGCTCACCCTGCAAGGCGTGGGCAGCAGCAAGGTATGGCGGCGGCTCATCGAGAAACGGAACGTCGCCGCAGGATTCAATCTAACTCTCCAGGACGATCCATATCTTCCAACCGACACAACCAGTTTCTATCCCAAGAAGGTGCCGGTTCTGAACTTCTTCACCGGTGCACACGAAGACTACCATCGTCCAACAGACACTGCGGAGAAGCTCGACTACACAGGATTGGAGCGGATTACCAAGTTTGCGCAGCAGCTCATCATGGACGTAGTAAGTGCGCCGGAGCGACCCGACCTCGCGCGTGTTGAACGAAGCGACACCGGCGGCGGTTCCCGCGAAACGCTCCGCGCTTATCTCGGGACCATTCCGGATTACACGACCGAGGTTGCAGGCGTGAAAATCAGTGGGGTCCGCGGAGGGAGTCCCGCGGAAGCTGGCGGCCTCAAAGGCGGTGACGTGATCGTCGAGTTTGCAGGTCAGAAAATCGCCAACATCTACGACTACACCTACTCTCTTGATGCGGTGAAGATTGGTCAGCCGGTGAGGATTGCGGTGCTGCGTGACGGCCAGCGTGTGGAAGTCACTGTCACGCCTGCCGCTCGCAAGTAGCGTCTGCAGGCACCCGATCGAAGCAACGTCGCTACTCCTCGACTTTGCGCAGCGTGAGGACTGCGCCGATCTTCCCGCCAGCGGCGTCGAATACCGGCTGCGCTGAGCCCTGCGCCAGGATCACGGTGCCATCGGGCCGTCGGATTCTCCAACGCTCGTCACGAACTGTTTCGTTCCGCAACACCGCCCGGGCGAGCGGCAACTGCTCGAAGGGGTGCGGCTCTCCTTCGACGGTGAGAAGTTGGTAGCTCTCACTATATTTCTCTGGAGTCACATCGAGCCATGTCACGCCGTGGAGGTGCTTCGCGGCATGATTAACGAAGGTGATCCGGCCCTCCACATCGGTGATAATGACCCCCTCGGAGAGCTGTGAGAGCACCGCTTCGCGCTCCGCGGCGAGCCGCTCAACCTCCCGGCGGGAAAGCACCTGATCCGTCACCTCGACGCTCACACTCATGATGCCGTAGACATGCCCCTTCTCGTCGAGCAGTGGCTGGTACTGAATATTGAAAAAACCCTCGCGCAGTTCACTGCTCCCATCGCGCTGAAATCGCGCGTGCACTTCGTGCCCCTGATACAACTTGCCTGTGCGGTATACCTCATCCATGAGCTCGAAGAATCCCTGGCTCTCGAGTTCTGGGAGCGCTTCACGGATCGTTCTACCCTCCACATCGCGGCCACCGGTGAGCTGACGGAAACGCGTGTTCGTTAGGTCGATTCGATGCTCACTTCCCAGTGAAACGCTCATCGCGGCGGGGCTTTGAGCAAAGAGGCTTCGGACCCTCTCCCGCTCTTTGCGCATATGCGTCATGGAAGCCGTGCTGGCCTCCTCCGCCCGCCGATATCGATCGATGTCGATCTGTACTCCCACCCAGCTTTCGATCACTCCTGCAGAATTCCGATGAGCCTTCGCAAGGAGGAGATGCCAGTGGTAATGCCGGTCT
>DASVRY010000385.1:0-2032 GCA_036388395.1 Chthoniobacteraceae bacterium | reverse complement strand
AATCGTAGAGCGGGTAGATGCACCACGCGCTCCCGGTGTGGTGATGCTCCGCGTGGCGGATACGGTAGAGCACCGGATCGCGCAGCCAGACATTCGGCGCCTCCATGTCGATCCTCGCGCGCAACGTGCGGGCGGAATCCGGGAATTCGCCGGCCTTCATTCTCGCGAAGAGGTCCAGGCTCTCCTCGACCGTCCGATCGCGGTAAGGGCTCGGCTTCCCGGGGCGATCGGGACCGCCGCGGTATTCATCGGTCTGTTCCGGCGTCAGGTCGCAGACGTAAGCCTTGCCCGCTCTGATCAGCTCGACGGCATAATCGTGCAACTGCTGGAAGTAATCGCTCGCATAGAACGGCTCCGTCTCCGACTCGCCGGCCGGCACAGGCTGCGCGGTGGTGTCGCCGACCCGCTTGAAACGCATCACATCATCAGCCCAGCCACCAATCAGCCACTGCACGTCCTCGATGATCGACTCCACATACTCGACCTCTTCTTTTGCCGGATTGGTGTCGTCCATGCGGAGGTGGCAGGTGCCGCCGAACTCCTGCGCGATGCCGAAGTTCAAGCAGATCGACTTCGCGTGGCCAATGTGCAGATAGCCGTTTGGCTCCGGCGGAAACCGGGTGACGATCCGCTGGTATTTGCCCGAAGCGAGGTCGGCGGCGACGATGTCGCGGATGAAGTCGGAAGGTGAGGGCGCTGCTTCGGGCTCGAGGCTCATGAGAAAGAGGTGGAGTGGATAAGGGCGAGGTGCAAGGAAGTCGAGCGGCGGGTTCGCAGCTCGTTCTTGTACTCTTGGGTAGGGAATCTCTGTGAACGACAGGTTCGGCGGCGCAAGCCGGTGACGGTGGAGCTGGTGGATGACGAGGGTTGATAGGCACTGCGACCGGGCGAGGGGAACTAGGTGCGGTTGGTGAACTTCTGGGCGACCTGGTGCGGACCGTGTGCGACGGAGTTCCCAAGCTTGGTGGAGATCGATCGCATGTATCGGCAGCGGGATTGCGAGATGGTCACCGTCTTGGCCAATTTTCCGGATGAAAGGAGCAGGTGCTGAAATTTCGCACCAACAGCAGGCCTTCAGCCGAAATTTGATTTCGGGACGACCCAATACGACCTCCTCGCCGCATTCGACCTTGAGGCAAAGGGCGACCTGCCTCTTACAATGCTGCCGGGCCAAAGGGCGAGTCCTCTACAAAGCCTCTGGCGCAATTCGAACGGCTTTGAAGCGCCCGATGTTCAACGCCTTGGGGCGGGAGATCGCAGAATAGGGCGACAGGTCGCGGCGGCGGGAGTTTTTCACCCGCCTGTGCAAGCTGCGCCTTTCCAGCGGGACACATCCGCGTAAGGGTATAGCGATTGATGGAAGCTCCAACGACTCCCCCTGAAGGACTCGAAGTCCGCACCTACTTCGTCCGCGACCGCAACGCTCTTGTTGCACGGGCGGACTTTTCCGAGCTCTACGTCGACTACTACCTGCATCAGGGGCAGCACGGCTACGCTCACCTTCCTCAGCACGATGAGATGGTCAAGGAGGCGCTCGCCGCCTTGACGCTGCACTGCGCCTCCCGCCCCTGGAACGAGTCCTGGGCTTGGACGATCCACTTCGAAGATCCGCTGCTGAACTTATTTGTGACGGGCGACAACCGCCGATCAGCCGTGGTGGGCCAGATTTTCACCGAGGATATTCGTCGGAAAGCGCACAACCTTTTCCTCGCTGATCTAGTCCGTGAACGAGGTGAACCTCGCCGAAGTGCTGTGGAGTTCGATGGCACCTCACTTTTCCGTGCGGTGGAGACATACTACACGCAGAGCGAGCAACGTCCCGCGCGTTACTTCCAGCATGGGGAGGAGGAGTTCGTCATGATCACCGCTCAACCCCAGTGCGACCTCGCCTGGTTTGACTCGTTGGATGACGCCGCGGTTCAGAAGTTGGACCAGACCGAGACGCTGAGCCTTCTGGAGCAGCGCCTCTATCGCTGGGAGTGCGGTTGCACTCAGGACCGGATGTTTGCCGTGCTCGCGCCAATCATGCGAA
>DASVRY010000384.1:0-6382 GCA_036388395.1 Chthoniobacteraceae bacterium | reverse complement strand
CAGCTTGTGCCGTCGGTCGGCGCGCAAGGGGCGCACGTGGGGCAGGACGACTTTTCCGTGGAAGACGCACGCTGGCGCGCTGGGCGTGCGCTCGCGGGGGAGGTGCCGCTGCCGATCATCGGCAAATCCACGCATTCGGTCGCGCAAGCGATCGCAGCGCAGGACGAGGGAGCGGATTACATCGGCTTCGGACCGCTTTTTCCCACCCCGACCAAGGCGGGCCGCCCTGCCATCGGACTGGCTGAGATCCGCACGGTGCATGAGAGCGTGAAGATCCCGATCTTCTGTATCGGCGGGATCAAGCTGGAGAATCTCGACGAAGTGATTGCCGCCGGGGCCACACGAGTGGTGATCGTCTCGGGAATCCTCCAGGCGCCGGACATCGCAGGTTATTGCAGCGAGGTGCGTGCGCGGCTTGGCTAGCCCCCAGCCGTTTAGGGAACCATCGGCAGGGTTGTTCTTGATCCCGATTCGTCATCCTGAGCGAAGCGCTGCTTTGTGCGCGCGATCGAAGGACCTTGTGGAAGGTCCGGAAAGACGCCGCCGAGGAGCAAAGAAAAGCGCTCAGAGACATGCGGAACGCGGCCTGTGCGCGACGGGGTCCTTCGGCTTCGCTTCGCCCGCCTTTCCGCCTGCGCTTCGCTCAGGATGACACCCTTGCGGGCGCCGCTTCACCTTCCGGATTGCACAATGCTTCCGACGTCGTGGAGCGTAGCTTTGATCTTGGTGAAGTAGAGAGACGTGGTGCCTTCGAAGCCGGAGTCGGTTCCGGTGAAGAGCCAGAGGTTTCCGGCGCTGTCGGCCTCGACGAGGAACTGCTGAGACCGGAAGTTCTTCAACACGTAACGTGAATTGCCGGCCTTGTCCGTGGTCGTATCCACCCCGATGTTCCCGAGGACCTGCGCATCCTCGCCGGGCTGCGACTGGACGCCCTTGTCGACGTTCATCTCCATGAATCCGTCCCGGTTCACGGCCACCGGTTCTACGTTCGCCACTCCCGCTTTGAGGTAGACGCTCGACGCGGGTGAGCCCCCAATCCCGACCGATCCGTTTGGTGCATTCGAGGCAATCTGGATGTGCAGCGTAACGGAGTAGGCACCACCGGCACGTAGTCCACCGATCCGGTTTTTGACGAACATGAAGAGATCGTCGCTGTGGTTGTTGCCCGAGATGAAGAGGGCACCCTTGGCCCCGAGATACTTTGGCAGTTCGCGGTAGTCCGCCTGCAGTTCGAAGAAACTCTCCTGACCCGCAGGGTAGTCCGCAAAGCGGGCGGCGAAACCGGAGGAACTCTCGGAGAATTTGTACTGCAGCAGGAGCTGGGTTGGAGCCGATTCGGGAGAGCCTGGGAGCGGCTGTGGTTCAGCAGCGGCCGCAAGGGACGAGAGAGCCAGCAGGCTGGCGGAGAAAAGACGGAAACGGGAAAGCATGGCAGGAAAGTCACTCAAGGCACAGAGCTGTCAAACAGCGCGCGGCTTTGCCGCCAACCACCATTCACCTCTCATCGATCACTCTGCTTCTCTACTCCCCGTCCGGCGCATCGGCGCGCGTCTCGAAGCGCGTGAACTCCTTCAGGAAGGTCAGCTTCACGTCGCCCACTGGACCGTTACGCTGCTTCGCAATGATTAGCGTCGCCTTGCCTTCCGACTCCTTTTTGTCCTCTTCGTTTTCGGCGTAATATTCCTCGCGGACGAGCAGCGCCACCACGTCGGCGTCCTGCTCGATGGAACCGGATTCGCGCAAATCACTCAGCCGCGGACGGCCTTTGCTGTCGCCCGAACGCTGCTCTGGATTACGATTAAGCTGCGCGAGCACGACGATGGGGAGATTCAGCTCCTTCGCGAGCGCTTTGAGGCCACTAGAAATTTCCGCGATTTCGAGCTGGCGATTGTCCTGCGCGCGGCGGGAGGTCGAGCGGAGGAGCTGGAGGTAGTCGATGAAGATCGCCTGGATGTCATGCGACGACTTGAGTCGGCGGGCTTTCGCGCGCAGCTCCAGGATGCTGATGCCGGGCGTGTCATCAATGAACATCTTCGCTTCCGCGAGCTTGGAAGCGGCGACGGTGAGCGAGCGGAAGGAGCTCTCCGGCATGAAGCCGTTGCGCACGCTCGAGAGATCGATACGGCCGCGCGCGCAGAGAAGCCGCTGCACGAGCTGTTGCGAGCTCATTTCCAGGCTGAACACAGCGACGGCTTTCCCGAGTTCCAGCGCGATATGCTCGGCGATGTTCATCGCAAGTGCGGTTTTGCCCATACTCGGGCGAGCCGCAATGACGATCATCTCCGCGCCATGCAGGCCGTCCGTCATTTCATCGAGCTTCGAGAGGCCGGTCGAAAGGCCGGTGATTGCGCCGCGGCGGTCGTAAAGCTCCTGAATGGCGCCGACTGCAGCCATCACGTGATCTTTCATCCCCAAAGCCTTTTCGCGGAAGCGATCCTTGGAAATCTCGAAGATCTTCGCCTCAACCTCGTCCATGAGGTTCGCCACATCGTCCTGCTCGTCGTAGCTCCGCGCGGCGTACTCAGTGCACGTGCGGATGATCTCCCGGAGGGTGAATTTCTCCTGGAGAATATCGACGTAATACGCCGCATTCGCTGCCGTCGGGAGGAAGGTGAATAAGTTTGTGACGAAGGCCGCCCCACCGACCTGATCCAGCTGCCCTCGATCGCGCATGACCTGCGTCAGCGTGATAAAATCGATCGGTTTGTTCGCATCCCAGAGCTCGAGCAACACGGCGTAAATGCTGCCGTGTGCAGGGATGTGGAAGTGTTCGGCCCGAATTGCCTTCTCGGCGCAGAGACCGCCGACTTCACGTGGAGCGAGGAGAAAAGAGGCGAGCACGCCCTGCTCGGCATCCGGACTCTGTGGGAGTAACCTGTGAATATCCGGTAGATAAGTGACCTTCTGCTGAAGGTCTCCACCGTTCCGGTTCCCCGGTTTTTTGCCGGGCTTCACACTGCGCTTCGTGGAGTCCTCGTCTGGCACTTAGATGTAACTGACGCGGGCGCAGGAGGAGCCTTCGGGCAATCACCGGAAGACCGGTGGCTGCGAGGCTCCGCCTGGCTCGTTGCTGAGCTGAAAACTGACTGCGAACCGCTTACTTCGAGTGCTTCGCCTTTGGCTTGGCGCGGAAGCCCTTTTCCTCGGGCTTCTCTTCCTCGACCTTGGCCACTTCACCAGCGCCCTTGGCTTTCACCGTGAGGTTCAGCTTCGCGGTGACGTCGGAGTGCAGCTTGATCGTGATCTCGTGCGGTCCGGATTCCTTGATCGGCTTGTCGAGCTGGATGCGGTGACGATCGATGTCGCCCTTTGGTCCGAGCTCCTGCTTGAGTTTCGCCGCGATATCCGAAGCGGTGATTGAACCGAAGGCTTTGCCGCCTTCGCCGGTCTCGAGCTCGAGTGAAATCTTGAGCTTGTTGATGCGACGGCTGAGTTCCTCGGCGTCGTTGAGTTCCTGAGCTTCACGTTCAGCGCGCTTCGCGCTGAGCTGATTGATCCGGCGCAGGGTGGCTGGAGTGACTTCGAGCGCTTTGCCCTGAGGAACGAGGAAGTTGCGGGCGTAGCCGCGCTTGACCTTCACCACATCGGCTTCAGCGCCAAGGGTTGCGATTTTTTCGGTGAGGATGACTTCAACGGTCGGCATAAGAATACAGGAAAAAGGTGAGCCCCGGCTCAAGCGGGACGGCGTTGATACGTGGGGGCGGTGGTCTTGTCAACGGGCATTTTCGGGGATCGCCGGCTGTCATGACAGAGACTTCCGCCTCTGCAACTCTCGTAGAAACGTCACATCCACTCGGTCCTGGTCGCGGTACGTTTCCTTACTCGCGATGAGTGTCGCCAAGTCGGCGTAAACGATCTCCACGCCTTCAATCACGGCGCGCTCGGCCTGAGGCGCTGCTTCCTCGTAGGTAACTTTCCAGGCGCGGGTGCTCACATCTACTTCAACCTCGTCGGCGATCTTGATCACGACATTCTCAACGAAGTCCACGGGCGTGAGTTCCGCGGCTGCGTGGTCTTCGAGCTCGCTCAAGGCCGAGATTACGCGGGCGTGATTATCGACATCCTCCGGGATCAGAAGGGACGTCAGCCGTGTCCCGCACATAGCCGTAAAGGATGGATGCCTGAGCACCCACGAGGATGTATCTGGCGGCGTGCTTCTTTAGGAGCGCACACACACGCGGGACGGGAAGGTCACTCATCACCTACGCGACATCACCACAGCCAAGGGTTTTCCTGAGCAGCGCGCCACTTCTCATAGTCTTCCCACGTTCGCGCTTTATAGACAAAACCGCGAGGACGCGGCCACGGGCTCATGGCTACCGCAGCGCGGTAAAGCCGGGCACCGGCCGCGTAGCATTCCGCGGGTGTCTGCGGCGGCTAGCGATCACCGACGGATTTCGTTTTCCGGTCGATCGATTTGTAATGGAGGCGCGTTACTCGATCACCACGGTCATTCCCTTGGTAATCATCTTACTCAGCCGGATGACGTCCCAATTCGCCGTGCGCATGCAGCCGTGGCTCGCGGCCCGGCCAATTGTTTGTGGGTTGTTCGTGCCGTGAATCCCAATGCCGGGCTTGTTCAGCCCGATCCAGCACACGCCGACTGGGTTCCGAGGCCCGGGAGGCAGATTGAAGAAGTTTTCTGTGCGCTTGCCGTGATCGAGCACGCCTTTGTCCCACCGAAAAGTGGGCATCGCCGCTACGCCGACGATCTTCCAGGTGCCAGGAGGCGTCTCCTTGGCGCCACCACCGACAACACCCGGAGTGATCGGAATGGCGGCGATGAGCTTCTCGCCGTCCATGAGCTCGAGCATCTTCTCCGCCCGGCTGATGTGGATGACACGGTGCTTGAACTCGGGCTTCTCGGCCAGATTGCCGGTTGATGGTAGCTCCTCGATCTTGAACGGCTCGACATTCGGCACACGGACCTGATCGCCCGGCTTCAATGCGTTGAGGTTCAGACCTTTGTTGATCTTGGCCAGGAAGTTCGGCGAGCAGTGATACCGCTCGACGATGAACTCGAGCAGGGAGGGGTAGGGGAGCTTCTTCTGCTTCGATTGCGCGGAGGGCTGGCCCGGAAGAGTTCCCACCTGCTTCAGATCCTGCTCGCGGATCGTGTAGATGGTGTAGAGCGGGAATACAGAGTCCAATGGCAGATTGGAGTCGATCGTTCCGGTTTCCGGCAGCCCATGTGCGCGCTGGTAGCGGATCAACGCTTTGGTGAGAAACTCACCAGGACTCCCGTCGATCTTGCCGGGCCCAAAGAGCTGCTGATCGAGGAAGATCTGCGCCTGCGTTGTTACGTCGCGCTCCATCACTGCACCGGCTCGGGCTACCGGGAGACCATCTGCTGGTGCCGAGTCATCCGGTGCGCTCTCGGTCGTGACCGCTGACGGTGCATCCTGCGAGTGAGCCAGGGGCGCAAAGCTCAGGGCGGTAACGATGGAGAGGCGGAGAAATAAATCCATGGGAGATCAGGTGGTGGTTGGCGTCAGTTATCGGGTGAGTATCATCACCCGGTTTTGCAGACAAACGTATGAGAAAAAGAGATCATTTGCGGATCGCGCAAGTCGCTCCGTTGTGGACATCCATTCCACCCCAGTCCTATGGCGGGATCGAGTTGCTCATGAAGCTTCTCGCGGACGAGCTCGTGGCGCGTGGACATGACGTGACGCTCTTTGCCTCTGGCGACTGCCGCACGGCAGCGAAGCTGCACGAAGTCTGTCCAATGAATCTCGTGGACCTCGTGGCGGCGGGGAAGGCCTACATGTATGAATACTACGCGAGCGCTGCGGTAGCGTCGGTGATCGCGCGTCAGGAGGAGTTCGATGTGATTCACTATCACCTGAGTCCCGCATGGCTGCCGATCGCGGCGACCGCGCGGACGCCGGGACTTTTCACGATGCATACCAGTGCGCACCTGGACGACGAGTTTGTGCTCCGCACCTGGCCGCAGGTCACCGTGGCTGGAATAAGTCGCGCGCAGATGCACGGTTCTAGTATCCGCCTCGGGCGAGAGTTCCCGATCGTCTACAATTCCTGCGATTTCAGCGCATATGAGCCGTCGTTCGAACCTGGCAAATATCTCGTTTTCCTGGGGCGAATGGCGCATGCGAAAAATCCGGCAGGTGCCATCAACATCGCCCGCGCCGCTGGCATGCCGTTGGTGCTGGCAGGGCGTCCGCAGAATGGTGAGGAAGAGCGATATTTCGCGGAGCATGTGCAGCCATTCATCGACGGCGATCAGATCCGGTGGATTGGGCCGGTCAACCATGCTCAAAAAACCAAGCTGCTGCGCGAAGCCGCGGCGCTGCTTTTCCCGATCCAGTGGGATGAACCATTTGGCCTGGTGATGATCGAGGCAATGGCGTGCGGGACGCCG
>DASVRY010000383.1:0-3756 GCA_036388395.1 Chthoniobacteraceae bacterium | reverse complement strand
CGGGCCGGCGCAGCGTAGATCGAAGCGCTGGCGAGTTCCGTTGCCACTCGCGCCGTCGAGACTTGGCCGAGCATCCGTAGGTGCCGGAATTTGGCCACTTCCCCGTCTGGCCGTTGGGTGTGGCCAGCGACGACAATCGGCCACGAAAGCTGAGGAGCAACTCGATCGAGGATGCCGATGTTCTTCGCCTCGTCCCAAAGGCGTCCGGCGCAGAAGATCTCCGGACGTTTTTCGCCAACCGTAAAATCACTGGCCGCCCGGCCATTCGCGATGACCTGCTCAGGGGCGGAAAAGCCGTAGTTGTCGTCGATCATGGCAAGCATCGCCGCCGTAGGTGCGACTACGAAATCGGCTGCCCGCATACCAAGACTCACGCGTCGGCGATACTCTCGATACCTCGCCGGCGCGGGTTTGCCTTTCACCGCCTGCCACCAGGAAAGCACACACGAATGCGCCACCACGAGCACCGGCACGTTCCAAGGCAACGCGGCATGCACATAGCCATTGAGATGCACCAGATCGGCCTTGAAACGTCGCGCGAGCTTGAGCAGCCACGTGCCGGCGGCGTCCACGTCCTCCCACGGCTCATCCATCCATTCCAGCTGATACTTGCTCTCGGCTACCGCGACGTGCGGCAGTTCCTCGGCCTCCCGCCTTTGCGCGACCGAGAGCGGCGCTCCCATCGTGGCGATGAGAATCTCTACGCCGAACGGCTCGAGCGCTCGGGCAAGTTCTATGGCGTAGGTCCAGACGCCGCCGACGGTATCGGCGGTCATGAGTATCCGCTTGGGCTTGGAAGGAATCGCGGTTGCCATTTATGCGATCGCCATCGAACGCGCAGGCTGTGCCTCGAGCAACCAGGAATGTAGACGCCGCACGCCGTCGGCGACGTTCACCGTTGGCGACCACCCCGTGGCCTTGCGGAACTTCGCGTGATCAGTAACGTAATACCGCTGGTCGCCGGGGCGCCAATTGCCCCACTCGACACTCGGTGCGCCTCCTTCCAGCTCGCCGATGAGTTCCATCAACTCGAGCAGGCTTGTCGTGTTGCTGGCGCCACCGCCGATGTTGAACGCTTCGCCACTGATCGCGCCAATGTTCTGCTTTGCCAAAAGGAAGGCATCGACAAGATCTTCGACAAACAGGATGTCGCGCACCTGTCGCCCATCGCCATAGAGCGTAATCGGCATGCCTTTCATCGCGCGGATGAGGAAGTGCGCCACCCAGCCCTGATCTTCGGTGCCGAACTGATGCGGGCCGTAGATGCAGCTCATGCGGAAAACCACAGCGGGCAAACCGAACGTGCGTGCGTAATCGAGCACGTACTGATCGGCCGCGCCTTTCGAGCAGCCGTACGGGCTGTAGAAATCGAGACGTTGCTGCTCACTGATTCCATTAGCGCGAATCACCGGATCGACCGGCTCATAGCGGTCGCCATTCACGCACAGCTCCACATCCGGAAGGCTGCCATAGACCTTGTTCGTCGAGGTGAAGAGCAGCGGTGGCGGAGTTGGTAACGCACGAAGCGCCTCGAGAAGATTCAGCGTCGCGGTGGCATTGATCGCGAAGTCCTCCGCGGGAGTTTCGAGGCTCGTCGTCACTGCCACTTGCGCCGCGAAGTGAAACACCGCGGACGCGTCACGAACGGCCCGGCTCAAAGCCTCAGCTTCGCGCGTGTCGGCCACTTCCAAAGAAACAAGGTCACCGTGAGTGGACCGCAGCCAGCGGTAGTTTTTTTCCACACCGCTCCGCGAGAGATTATCGTAAAGCACGACGCGCTGACCGCTCGAGAGCAGCCGATGCGCAAGGTTCGCGCCAACAAATCCGGAGCCGCCAGTAATCAGGACCGGAGCTGTGTCTTCAGGCGCGGCGCCAGGAGAGGAGAAGCTGGTGATGCGGCTCATACCGTGAGCCCCCGGCTGATGAGTTCACGCGAGGCGTCGTCCACGCGGTCCACTGCGGTCTGCCCTTCGAGCCATTCAGCGAGATCAACTAGGCCTTCTTCCAGAGTGACACGCGGCGTGTAGCCGAGCACCTTCTTCGCCAGCGTAATGTCGGCGAAACAGTTCCGGATATCCCCCATTCGATATCGCCCGGTGATCTCCGCCTCGATGTGCTCCTTGCCTAAAGTGCGCGCCATGTGGCTCGCGATTTCCCGGATCGTGAACGGCTTTCCGCCCCCGACATTGAAGACGCGATCCGCGGCACCGGGCACTTCCAGCGCGAGCCGGCAGGCCTGCGCAATGTCGTGCACGCTGACGAAATCACGCTGCTGCAGCCCGTCTTCGTTGATCAGCGGCGGCTGGTTGTTCAGGAAACGAGCGGCAAAGATCGCGAGCACTCCCGTGTAAGGATTCGAGAGCGCCTGGCGTGTTCCGTAGATGTTGAAAAACCGGAGACCAACCGTCGGGATCTTGTAGGCGCGGCCAACCGTCATGCACATGCGCTCCTGGTGATACTTCGAAATAGCGTAAACGGAAGGTAGCGCCGGGCACTTCGTCTCCGGCGTCGGGATCGGCGCCATCGGCTCTCCGGAGGCGTCGCGAATCTCCCAGTCGTGTGCCCGGAGTTGATCGAGGGAACGCTCCACGCCTTCAACATGATCGCCCTCACGTGTCCGATAGAGACCTTCGCCGTAGATGCTCATGCTCGAGGCAACGACGAGACGCTTCACTGGGCGCTTCGCGAGCGCTTCGAGCAGGACTGCAGTCCCGATGCCATTGATGCTCGTGTAATTCTCGATCTCATACATGCTCTGCCCCACGCCAACGGTCGCGGCGAGGTGGTAGACAGCATCCACTCCATCGAGTGCCTTCCACACGGCCTGCGGATCACGAATGTCGCCGGCGACGAGCTCAACCTCCGAGGAAAGGTAGTCAGGCCGGCCCGCGTCTTCTCCATGCACTTGGGCAGCGAGGGAATCGAGGGCGCGGACTTCGTATCCGTGCTCCAGAAGTTCGTCAGCGAGATGCGAACCTACAAAACCTGCTCCACCAGTGATGAGAATCTTGTCAGCCATGTGTGTGTTGGTTTTTGACAGCCGGCGCGCAGATGTTAGCGCGCCGTCATGTCTCTTTTCGAGGGTACACAGCAGCACGTCTGTCAGGGAAATGCCTGCCACCCACATAGGGAGCAGCAACTCCGATTTAAACGCGCGGCATCAGGCTGCCAAGATCTACTCTGGGCGCAGCTTCTTCAGAGTAGAAGATGCTTACGGCCTGCTCAGAAACACCTGATTTGCACCTCGATCGACCAGTGGCCACCTGATCAGGAGCATCAGGTCACAGCCCGATTTATGAGCAACAATCCGGCTACAGCTTTACCTCGAAGCTCGTGAGGACATCCAGAAAATCCTCTGCCGTCCGCGCCTCGTCGAGCGACTTCTCCGAACCGGGATTGCGAATCACACGCATGAGCAGACCAACGATCCGCAGGTAATCCGCCGCCATGGCCACCGGAGCTCCGATCACGAAGAGATAGCGCACCGGTTTTTTGATCTCAGGGAAGTGGAGCATGGGATCGAAACGCCCAACGCTCATCACCATCTCCGTCACTGCATCTGTGCGAGCATGAGGAAGACAAATCGCGAAGTTTGCCTCGTCTTCGCACCGACACGGTGACGATTTGCAAAGCTGCCCGTAGAACCCTTCCCAGTCGACGACGCGAGGGTCATCCTTGAGCAGACCAGCAATCTTTAAAAGCGCGTCGATCCGGTCTTCGACCTTTGGCTCAAGCGCGATGTGCCGCGGCGTGAGC
>DASVRY010000382.1:0-2592 GCA_036388395.1 Chthoniobacteraceae bacterium | reverse complement strand
GGGATCACGATCCCGAAGCCGATCATATCGATCAGCACGGTGAGAAAAATCAGGCCGAGCGGGGAACGTTTGTTTTCCATGAATGGAGAGTGGAGACGATTGCCGCACTGAGGGCGTTCCGGGAAGCGCAAAGATGCTGCTTTTACTGCGCGAGTCGCAGGAGCACCCGCTCGAGAAGCAAGTGGCAGCGCTGGAGCGTGAGTCGGCTGTCCCCCAAGGCATTGCGGTCGAGGAGCGTGAACTGTTTGGTCACGGAGCCTTGGCGGAACTGCTGCCACGTGAGATCGATTTGAGCGTGCGGACTGCAGGTTGGGTCGACGTTCCAGAAATGCCACTCGGACGTGGAGCCTGTTTCAACCCCGCCCGAGGCGATCTCAAAGCGCGGGAAAAACCACTGGACCACAACTTGCCTCAAGCGCCTCTCTCAGTTGCTCAAGGGAAGGGGCACGCGGCAGCTCGCCGGGGGCGATCGGTTCACCGGGGATGAAGGAAAGGCGGCCCTCCACGACTTCTAGCTAGAACGAGGGCGCTCACCCCGACAACCGACGACCTGAGAGTCGCCAGCAGCCCGCTTCGGGAGCGACGGTAGCGTCGAGACATTCGACGTCGAGTGGAGCGCAACCCCAGTCAGTGGCAGCCGCAGCCGGTACCACAGCCGCCACTCGGTGCCGCAGGTGGAGCGCCCGAACCTTTGCCCACGTAACCGTACCCGCCGCTGATCACCCGGCGGATCGGCTGCCCCGTTTCTGGATGATGCGTGAGCGGCGCGTCTTTCATGCTTTGTCGCAGCTCGAATTGCTGCGGTTGGTCGGAATCAATGGTTTCGTAGACGTAGGTAGCCATGGCAGTGAACTGCACCACACTGAAAGCAGAATGCCGCGGGCGCAAACGCAGAGTCGCTGGCAATGTCTTCGTGCGAACCCTCGGTTGGCGACGTGCGGTGTTCCTCACCGGGAGGTGAGAAACCACAGGCTGGAGGCCCGTGCTCCCTTTCAGAGATCGCAACTCCGCGCGCCTCCGGGGAGCACAGACCTCTGGCTTCTCGCAGCGGGCCTCCGGGTCCGGTGCACCGCAAACGATTGCGTACTCATTACCTCTCAAAGCATTGCAGCCGGTGCAGCTTATCCCCTCCGAAGAGTCGCTCCTTGCACCGCGGCCTCGGGCAGCGCAATGATGCGCCCATGGAACCGTTCACGCCCAATGATCCGGTAAATCCCGGCGCCTATTCCGTGCCGCCAAATCCGCTGCCGACCGGCGCGGTGCCTCCCACCGGCGTGCCTCCACTCGGCGCAAGCGCCAAGATCGGCAATGACCAGCGCCTCTGGGGCATGCTCGCGCATCTCACCGCACTTAGCGGCCTCATCGGCCTTCCCTTTGGCAACATCATCGGCCCGCTCGTCATCTGGCTGATCAAGCGCAACGAAATGCCGTTTGTGGAAGATCAAGGCAAGGAGTCGCTGAATTTCCAGATCACCATGACGATCGTGGGCATCGTCTGCGCCTTTCTCATCTTCGTCCTCATCGGTATCCCGCTGCTCATCATCCTCTGGATGGTGACCTTTATCCTCACAATCATCGGCTCGATCAAAGCGAACGATGGCGTGCCTTACCGCTATCCAATGACGTGGCGGCTGATCAAGTGATCGCCCGCGCCTGACCGATGCCAGAGCTGGCGGAGGTCGAGTTCTATCGGAAGCAGTGGGACTGCGGCTTGCGCCAGAAGGTGAAGCACGTCGCGGTGCACGCGGAGAAACGGCTCTTCCGCGGCACTGAGATCGCGGCCTTCGCCGCAGCGGCTCCCGGCGCGACTTTGCTCGGCTCGGAAGCGCGGGCGAAGCAGATGCTGTTTCGCTTTTCCAAAGAGCTCTGGCTCGGCGTGCATCTCGGCATGACGGGCAAGCTCCGCGTGGAGCCGTCGGACTTTGTTCCCGAGAAACACGATCATCTCGCGATCTTTCAAGCGCGCCAGACGCTTGTGCTCAGCGATGCGCGGATGTTTGGGCGCGTGCTGTTTTACACGGGGGCGGAGCCGCCAGAGTGGTGGACCGCGCTGCCGCCTGCGGTCGCGTCGCCTGAGTTCACCCTCGAGGTGATGCGGGCCTTTCTTCGTCGGCGGGCGCGGCTTGCGGTCAAAGCTGCGCTGCTCGTGCAGTCGGCTTTTCCGGGCGTGGGAAATTGGATGGCCGATGAGATTCTCTGGCGCGCGCGCATCGATCCTCGCCGGCTCTGCGCGAGCCTGAGCAAGCCGCGCATCGAAGCGCTCTGGCGGGAGGCGCGCGAAGTCTGCGCGGTGGCGATGTCCACTGTAGCGATCGATTTCTCCGATCCTCCGGCGGACTGGCTCTACCACGCGCGCTGGAGCCCGGCAGGCAAGTGCCCACGAGATGGAGTGAAGCTGAAGACGGCGCAAGTCGGCGGCCGCACCACGCGCTGGTGCGGGAAATGTCAGCGGTGAGGCCGTACTCGGCTTTCCGGGAGCGCACTCGGGACGAGTGCTGGTTTCCGCGTCCCGCGGAAACGAACTTCCTCAAGCGCTCCTTTGCTGGACAAGGTTGAGATAGAAGTCCGTGCTGGCGGGACGCCAGCACCAGC
>DASVRY010000381.1:0-2769 GCA_036388395.1 Chthoniobacteraceae bacterium | reverse complement strand
ACCGCGTTCGGTGAAAACATTCTGCACGATCGGCCTTTCTTCCCCGGAGGAGCTCGCGGAGAAGATCGAGGAGCTCAAGGGTTTCCCACTGATCAAGATAAAGTCAGACGAGGCCGCAGATCTGGAGCCGATCCGAACCGTCCGCGAGGCGACGAATGCGCAGCTGGCGGTGGATGCGAATTGCGCATGGGGGAACCACGATCTCCCTCCGCTGAGCGGGAGTTTGCACGAACTTGGGGCCATTTTCCTGGAGCAACCGCTTCCTCCCGGTGCGGAGCTACAGATGCCGCGCCGGGACCGCCGCTTGCCGATCCTCGCCGATGAAAGCTGTGTGACTCTTGACGACGTGAGCGGCATTCAGGAGTGCTTTGATGGATTCAATATCAAGCTGGTGAAATGCGGCGGCATCACTCCTGGGCTCAAGATGGCGCGACTCGGGCGTGAACTCGGCTTGCAGACAATGGTCGGCTGCATGCTGGAAAGCAGCGCGCTTATCGCCGCTGGAGCAGCTGTCGGCCAGTCGACCGACTATGCTGATCTTGATGGCGCGTGGTTGTTGGGCGATGATCCGTTCGCCGGCTGGCTATTTACCGGGGGGACGCTAACCCCGCCCAGTGTCAGTGGCTTGGGGGTAATCCCGAGCGAAGATCTCTTTAGCTAAAAGTCTTCCGCCGAGACTCACTGGATCCGAATCTTCCGCTCCGCGGATCCGGGAATCACTTCCTCTTCCGCCGCAGGTTCTTCGTATGAAGGTTGCGGAGGTGCAACAACCAGACTGGCGTCGAATGGCTTGCGTTGGATTTGCTTCATCAGGCCTGCGGCTTCGCCGCTGCGCTTTTGCTGAAGCAAGGAGTGGTGCAACTCGCGAAGGGTCGTGGCGCGAAGCCTGCCTTCCTGCGTGACTGAAGAAAGAAGGCGCGTGGTAAGATCCAGGTTCAAACGTGCATTCACCATCCGAGGATTTCGCTCCAACGCCTCTTCGTAGGCTCCGATTGCCTCCTCCCAGCGCAGCAACGACTGCAAGACGTTGCCGCGCAAAGCATGGTAGCCAGCTTCATTTGGTACCTGCTCGAGCGCATAGTCGATGCGGTCCAAGGCTCGGGCAAAATCCTGCTGCTGAAGCAGGGCTGCGGCTTCGTTATAGAAAGTCGGCGCAGTGCTGCGCAGCTCGTTGAGGCGCTCTGCTGCGAGCTGTTCACTCGCCTTCGCATGCTGCTCGCTGATCAGCGCCCGCTGGGCATTGGCGATTGCTCGATTCCGCTCGCCGGCGAGCTGATAGACAAAGGCGATCAGCATCACGTTGAAGAGCAGAAACCCCACAGCGGAGATGCTGACACTCATGCGGTGGCGCATCACCCAAAGCCAGATGTGTTTACCAAAGCCCGCGCGCTCCGCCTTTGTGGCAAATCCACCCTGCCAGGCAATCACATCCGCCTGGAGATCTTCCACGCATGGATAGCGCTTCTCCGGGGCGAGTTGCATGGCTTTCATCACCACGGCGGAGAGTCCCTCCGGCACGCGTTTGCCTGGGCAGTGATGCAGTGTCACCAGCTCTTCCAGTGGAAGGTCAGCAGGTGGCCGCAAGAGCCGTGGGGTGGGATTAAAGCTCAGTGGCGGAGTGATTTTGCTCCCGAGGATATTCTGCACCATCTCCGGCACAGTCGCGCCGTCCACCGGCGCGCGGAGCGCGAGGATCGCGTAGAGAATTCCACCGAGAACATAGATATCGGACCGGCTATCGATCTGCTCGAGATCGCCACGGGCCTGCTCCGGAGATATATACGGTGGGGTGCCGACGATGACACCATGCAGCGTCTCGAAGCTCCGCAGCAAACCGGGAGGCTCTGCCTCGGATTCTGTCTCCACCTGCCCTTCTGCGCGGCTCGCGGCGGTCATGTTTTTGGCCAGCCCCCAATCCATGACCAGCACCTCACCATAGCTGCCGATCATGATATTCTCGGGCTTCAGATCGCGATGGACGACGCCCTTGGAATGCGCGAAAGCCACGCCGTCGCAGACCTTCTGGAAGATGGTCATCAATGTCGCGAGCGGATACCGCTCGATGATCTTCGGCCGGCCAGCGCGGAGCCCCCGGAGCACGTCATCAAGGGTGATCCCCTTGACGTACTTCATCGTGTAAAATGTCTCCCCCTGATCATCGAGAGCGAGTTCGTAGACGGGGACAATATTCGGGTGCTCGAGCTGTCCGGTGAGCTGCGCCTCATCGATGAAGCGCAGCACATTCTCGCGCGAAAACTGGTGACTCGTCTTGATGACCTTCATCGCGACTGTGCGGCGGATCCGCAAATCACGCGCCTGCATAACAATTCCCATCCCGCCCCGACCAATGGTCGTGATCACCTTGTATTTGCGTCCTTCCAGGAGCGAACGCACGGGACCAAGTCCAAGGTCCGCATCCCAAAGCGCGGCGGTGAGGTGACGACGGGCCGACTCCTTCAGTCGAATATAGATCCTCGCGGCGCCAATCTGCACCTCCTGGTCGGGGCGGACACGCGTCGGAATTTGCACCTGCACGCCTTCGATGAAGACGCCATTGCTGCTGCCGAGATCCTCGATGATCAGCTCGAACGACGTGAAGGTGAGGCGCGCGTGATGGCGGGAGACTTCATCCGCCTCGACGATGATGTGGCAGGTCGCATCGCGCCCAATGAGATACTCGCCGTGCTCGATCGCATATTTGGCGATCATCCCCTTCCTCGAATAGACAAGCACGTCCGCGAGGAGCACCTCTGGTGGACTGCCCGCTAT
>DASVRY010000380.1:0-8412 GCA_036388395.1 Chthoniobacteraceae bacterium | reverse complement strand
CGATGAAGTAAATGATCGCGCCGATCACCCCAACTGTGGCAATGCCGCTGAAGAACGCGATCGGGAACCGCGGCCGGGAAGCTACCGGTGTGCGGCCCGGGAGCGGCGGGGGCAAGGGCGCCGTCGAGCGCGCGGCGTGAGAAAAGGTCGCAGGGGGCCGCGCTTCGTGGCGTTTTGCCTGCGTGCCGTGCAGCTCATGTAGCGAGCGGTAAAACTCATACGCCGTGGGGTAGGAGAGCGATGGATCGAGCGCGCGACGGACGACGTTGTTCCCCTCCTCAGATAACGTCGCAAGCGGCGTGTAGCGGAAGCTCCCAGAGGCGGTCAACGCGAGCGGCGAGAGCGTCCCGCCGAGCAACTCGTAAGTGATCGCACCGAGCGCCTGCAAACACCGCGCCCGTACGTCTGCCGATTCTGCGGCGTGCGGGGTGTGGCCGCCGACCATCGTTTGTCCGCCAGCCCAAGTCTCGGAAAGCGACACCTCACGCGTTATCCCGAGCGGATTCAGCTTCAGCGTAAATGGGGGCCATTTCTCCAAAGGCTCGCGGAGCAAAGCGTCCTTGCCGACGACGCCGTGATCGAAATGCACGAAGACTTGATGCAGCGCGAGATCGAGCCGCTTCAGACCGGCATTCAGCGCGTGATCGATGCCATCTGCAGCCTGTGGCAAAAACCTCAGCACCTCCTCCGCCTCCAGCTCCCGCCTCACGCGCAGCAGCTCCAGCAGCGTGCAACCCTGTGTCCACTCGAGCACCAAGAAGCTCGCGGTGCCCACAGTCTCGAGTGCGTGAACCTTGAGCAGATTCGGGTGCGCAACGGGCGCAACCTTCTCCACCTCCCGCTCGATCTGGGCATAAGAGTTCCGATCTTCCACCAGCTCGCGGTGCAGCACGAGCAGGCGAACCAGCTGCTTGCTCTCCGTCTGCTCCGCTTTGAAGAGGCGCCCGGTATTTCCCTCGCCAAGACTCTCAAGGATGCGGTATCGGCCCGCGATCATCGCCCCGACTTCAAAGTGCGTTTCCCCCACTCGGAGCGAAGAGTCGTCCAGCAGCGTGGCGAAATCCTGATCCTCCTCGGCAATCTCGATGCTGCTGAGAGGAGCTTCACCGCCCAGCGTCTCCAGGCACACCTCGATCTCGCGGCGCAGCTCCGAAGGTGTCTGCGGACGCAACGCCGGATCCTTCTCCAGCATGCGACGAAGCAACGCTGCAACCCTTGACGGCAGCCGGTCGATCTTCTCGAAGGGCGGCGGCTTCGACAGGTGCTGGCTCATCACCTGCGCCATCGAGCCGGCAAATGGCGTCTGCCCAGCGAGCATGTACCAGAGCGTGACGCCGAGTGAATAGATGTCGGAGCGGACATCAATTTCTTTCTCCTCGAGCTGCTCCGGACTAGCGAAATGGGGTGTCCCGACAAAACCGCCGATCGATAGCGTTGCGTTGTCCTCCTCTCCGCCGACGCTTGATTTTGCGAGGCCGAAATCGATTACCTTCACGACGATCTCATCGTCCTCGCGAACCAGCATCAGGTTCGCCGGCTTGATGTCCCGATGCACCAAGCCATGCGGCTGCGCAGCATTGAGCGCGCGCGCCACTTGATCCGTGATCTGCAAGGCCAGGGCGGGCTTGAGCGGGCCCTGGCGCTTGATCAGCGCGTCGACCGTCTCCCCGTCGATGAACTCCATCGCGTAGAAGTAGGCGTCCCCTTCCGTTCCGAGGTGAAAGACCGACGCGACGTGCCGATGCCGCAGCTTGGCCGCGGAGCGGGCCTCGCGGATGAAGCGTTGCCGCGCCACATCACTGTCGAGATAATTGCCGTTGATCACCTTCAGGGCGACCGGCATGCGCAGGTTCGTGTCGAAGGCTTTGTAAGTGATGCCCATGGCCCCACGGCCGAGCTCAAAGAGAGACCCGTCGTCGCGCGTGAGCACTTCGTAGTGATCGAAGGTAACGGAGGCGGGCATCAGGGCTGCAAAAATAGGCGCATTTCAGGACCGGCTGGGCCGGAGAGGTTGCAGTTTTCACCGCCGGCGCGCAATGTGCAACGCTCCACCACGAGGTATGGGCGCCACTTTACACATCCAACCCGCGCAGGCCGAAGCGTTTGAAGTCGAGATCGGCAACACCGCGACGATCGGGCGGACGCGGGAAAACACCGTTTGCCTTAACTTCTCTCCACTCGTCTCGCGGCAGCACGCGCTGATCCGCTGCCACAATGGCTACCAGTTTCAGGTCATCGATCTCGGCAGCCGGAATGGGACGTTTGTGAACGATCAGCGCGTCGTGATGCCGGTGCCGCTGGAGGATGGTTCGCGCATTCGGATTGCAGACAACGAGATTACATTTCGTGAAGACGCCGCGGAAGCGACTGAGGAGCACCTCGAAATTACCGTCGCTGGCGCCGGCGAGGATACTCACTTTGCCGCGCGCGCCGTCTCGCTGCTCGTCTGCGACATCCGCGGGTTCAGCACGATGTCTGAGAAAACGTCGAGCGGTCAGCTGGCCCAGGTGCTCGGCGCATGGTTTCGCGAGACGGGCAATCTGGTCGCAAAGAGCGGCGGCACCGTCGACAAATTCATCGGTGACGCAATCCTTGCCTACTGGGGCGGAGACAATGCGGCCGCCGATTGCACGGCCGCGCTCGAAATCGGGATGCGCATGCTCCAGGTGGCTGGCGAGCGGACCTGGCCAAATGGCGAGCCATTCCGCATCGCTGTCGCGCTGCACTACGGGCGCGTGACCTGCAGCAACGTTGGCATCGCCGCGGAACGTGATGCGACGATCATTGGAGACGCGGTGAACACCGTGTTTCGCCTTGAGGCTGTGGCCAAAGAGCTTGGTCAGCCGTTGGTGCTCTCGGGAGATTGCGCCGAGCACCTCGCCGATCGAGAGCAGTTCCAGGACTACGGTGAACGCGCACTCAAAGGTAAAAGCCAACTCGTGCGTGTCTTCGGCGTCCGCAGCCCTGATGAGACCTGCGCCGGGACGTAGAGTCCGACGCGGGACATCGCGCTGTGGTCTTGCACACGCGGGACTGGGTAGCAGCACGGGAGACTGCGAAGACAAGAGGCAGTGTTGTTTCACAGCGGTGACTGGGCGCCTGCGATGCACCGGACCGGGAAGTCCGCTGCGACAGACCAGAGGTCTGTGCTCCCCAGGAAGCGCGTTGGTCACGCGGTCTCTGAAGGGGAGCACAGGTCTCCCGACCTGTGGTTGCACACCTCCGGTGGGCAACACCGCACGTCGACCGACGCCGCATGCTTCGCAAGACCACCCAATCTGCCGCTGGGAGTGCTGAGCAAACGCATGGATCCGGCTTCGCTATCCACCCTACGACCCGTTAGCCAGCGCTCCCCTCGGGGCTAAAACTGGAAGTAGATAAACGCCTTGTACTTCGCAGGCACGAAAAAGAGCGCCACCGCGGTGCCGACTCCAAGCAGGCCCGCGAACGCCCATTCTGGCAGACGCCGCCACCAGGTTGCGAACGCTCCACGCGAGCAGAGCCAATGCATGAGGACGAGCACGAGGAAGAGCCACAAACAGTGGATCGTGAAGCTCTTTTTGCCATGGCCTTGGAAGAGCACAAATGACTGCAAGATCGATCCCGCAACCTCGAGACCGGTGGCCAACACCTTACCGGTCTTCTCCTCCACCACCGGTTGAGCGCGGAAGAAAATCCACGTGATGCAAACCCAATAAAAACAAAGCGCCGGGCCAACGAAGCTCATCACCTTCTTGAACCCAGCGGCCGCGCCCTCGGTGGCGTTTTGCCATTCTCGATGAATGATCAAGGCCACGCCATGCAGCCCGCCCCAGATCACGAAATTCCACGAAGCGCCATGCCACAGACCGCCAAGGAGCATCGTCAGCATTAGATTCCGATAGGTGAAAATCTTGGAGCCGCGATTTCCACCGAGTGAAATATACAGATAGTCGCGCAGCCAGGTGCTCAGCGAGATGTGCCAGCGCCGCCAGAACTCCGTGATGTGCGCGGCGAAGTACGGGAAGTTGAAATTGATCGTGAGCTGGTAGCCAAGCAGCCCCGCGGTCGCGATCGCCATGTCTGTGTAGCCTGAGAAATCGCAATAGATCTGGACCGCGTAGAAGAGCACGCCAATCCACGTGCTGTAGACGTCGTACTTCATTGGATCGGCAAAGAGCTGATCGACGAGCGGCGCGACATTCTCGGAGACGCACGCCTTCTTTACGAAGCCGATGAAGAACAGCACCAGACACGCGCGGACGTCCACCTGCGACCAGACGCGGGTGACAAACACCTGCGGCAGGAACGTCATTGCTCGAACGATCGGTCCGGCGACGAGCTGAGGGAAAAAGGCGATGAAGAAAGCAAGGTCGAGAAACCGCCGAACCGGCTCGAGCCGCCCACGATAGACATCGATCGAGTAGCTCATCGACTGGAACGTGTAGAAGCTGATCCCGTACGGCAGGATGAGATTCAGCGTGTGGACCGACGCGCTGAGGCCAAACCAGCCGAGAAACTCGGAGGCCGACGTGACGAAGAAATCGTAGTATTTGAAGAAGCAGAGCACGCCAAGGTTCGCGACCATGCTTAGGAGCAACCAACCGCGTTTGCCGCGCTGTGTCGGCGAGGCGCCGATCCCGCGGCCGACCGCATAATCCATGCACGTGGAGCCGATGAGCACCAACGGGAACCACCACCCGGCCGGGAGTGGCTGCTGATCGCGGATGAGCGTGTAGAACTTCCACGGATCCCCAATGAAAAAGCAGGCGTAGAAGAAGTGGCTGACGACGAGCAGCCAAACTTTACGAGCGGTATTTCCGCGCAAGCTCCAGTGCACCGCGAAGACAATGAGGAAGAAAATGACGAAGCGAAATTCGACGAAGAGCATGATGGAAAAAGCTGAAGGCTTACTGCCTGGCGCGAAGGGCGGCTGCGAAGTCGCGGGCGAGGTATTCGGTAAATACCTTCCCACCGGCGAGGTTTAAATGTGCGTGGTCGAGCCGATGGCGAGGCTCGAAGAGTTCGGGATACTGGTCGATGTCGGAGTAGTCGAGCACCAGCGGCTGCGGCTGAATCCAGGGAGCTGGGTAAAAGCGCGACCCGCTGGTCGTCGGCGGGATGACGAGCACCGGTTCCGCACCCATTGCGCGAATGCGGCGGAACAAACGATCCACAGCCACTTGACTGATCTTCTTATCATAGCGGATCTCTGAAGGTTCCACTCGCAAGGCGGCCAGCTCCTTCTCGAGCTGAATCCGCTCCACCTCACGAATCTCTTCGGGCTGTCCCGTGGCGCGAAAGCCATCCAGCTTCTCCCCCAGTGCGCGCAAATGGATCTTCTGCTTCTTGTTTGTAACGAGACGAGACGTGATCACGCCTGCGCGCCCAATATTCGAAAACTGCCTGGCAAAGAGTGCGAGGTGATCCCCTACGATCCGGCTGGTATCGAGCAGCTTATCGATATTCCAGTCCGATTGGTGCGACGGGGCAAAGCGCAGGAGCAACAAGGTGCGTTCGAAGTCGTGCCAGTAAACGGCGCGGACTGTTCCCTTTTTGTCGCGGTCGATCGGAAACCTTAGGCCGCCTGCCTCGATAAACACCCAGCGCAGATTACGAGGCTTCATCTTTCGCACCTGGTCAAAGACGTAGCTGTCCTCCGGCGGCCGCATTCCGGCAATGCCAAGATTGAAGCTCTTCGTTGCGACACCGAGCGCCTGCATCTTTTCGTCGAATACCGAAGGCAACACCTGATGATAGATGCGACTGCTGCCGATAAAGAGCGTATCGAAATTGTCCCGGTGCTCGGAGAGATACTGAAGCTTCGGGGTGAGGCTCGGCACGTCCGGCACCGGAAGCTGCCGACCGATCAACGAAGCAGCCATGGCAAAGGCCGCAAGAAAGGCGATGCAGCTTGCGCTAAAGGAAAGCGCAGATGAGAGGCGTTTCGGAAGAGTCACGGAACAAGAGGATAGGCTCGCTCTTCAGCGAGATACTCGTCGCGATAGCCATTGGGAAGCTCAGGCGATTCCACCTTGCTGGCGCGCACCTGCAGCACCTGCGCCGGAGGGAGACCGGCTGTGGCTGCGGGAGGCAACTCGAGCAGAGGGCTGGGTGGCGAGTAGGCGCTCCCAGTTTTCGCGACCACTCGGAGGAACCGAACAGTCGGCGCGATTTCCACCTGCTGAGCGGGTGTGGCAGCGAGGACGTTATTGTTTGGTCGGCTCTGCACCACCTGCAGATGGCGCATGCTCACGATCTCTTCAGAGGTGTAAATCTCCGGGAGGAAGTCGCGGCGGTTGCTTCCGAAGACGAGGAAATCTTCCGCACCTAAACCGGCCCACTTCACGAGCACGCGACCGTCGGAACGGATTTCTGCTGCGACATCGCGCGGGGCTGCTGGTTTGCGAACTCGGAAGGCGTGCGGCTCCGACCAGTCGCTCCAGACTCCGTTGGCTCTGGCTTTCGCACGGAAGAAGCGTTCATCCCCATCATTGAAGAACGTGCCGCTAATGCGGTCGACCGTCACGCGCGCGACGGGCTTCTGCACTTGATCGAAGTTCGGCTGAACGAAACTGAACTCCGGGTCAGCCGCAATCTGCCACCAGAGCTGATCCGCTCCTTCTGGAAGCTCCGCGTCAAAATGCGGCTCTTCGTCGCCGAACAACGTCGGCGCCTTCACCGGTGGTGACTTCGGCAGTTCCGCCCCGACGCTTCCAAGCACAAACTCGACGGTTGCGTTTCCCGGGCTTGCGCCGTGCAGCAGCATCTCGTTTGCGCCTTTCCGCAGCATCGGAAACGTGATGCGCGAACGCTGGCAGAAGACGCTTACCGAATCTTCCGGGCTGGATACCGGCACCGCTATCGAAAAGGCTGGAGCGTCGGCGGGTGGGACGATCGTTTCACCTGTGGTGTGATTCACGGCGGACGTAATTGGATGCGAGCTATCAAAGACGATCTCCGTGCCCGTCCCACTGCGGCGCTCCGGCCGGAGAATCCACTCGACCACACCTAGTGCCCGTTCACGAGCGCCCGGCCACGCCTTTAGGTCGCTTCCGCCGACGGGCCGCTCAGGCGCACGGTCGAAGTGAAAGACCAGCTTCTCACCCGGGTGAAGGATTTCGCTGACTACTGCCGCTGGCAATTCCTTGCTCTTGATCGGCTTCGGTTCGCCCGGCGTGAGGTGCTCGAAAAGCGCGGCGTTGTAGTGCGCGTTTGAAAGGCTGTATTCCACGTGGCGACCGAATGGTTTGGTGCGAAGGGCGAGAAACGGATCGCGGCGGATCTCCTCGGCGGAAGCGAGGCTGCGGTTGTCCAGCGCCAGATAGACGATGTTCTGATCGCCATCAATGACGTTCCATTTCCCGTCGAAGAAATACTCGCCCGCGACATGTCCATTCAGCGGCACCTGACGAGCCGGGATTTTCCGGGTGCTGAGCGTGCGCGCCAGGGAACGCGTGTCTTCATCGCAAAGCGTGTAGCCCCAGAAGCGCAACATCGGTCCCGGTTCGCGCGCCATTTTCGACCCGCTCGAGGCGTGCAGACGGTGGTTGATCCAAAACTGGTAGACTCCACGAGCCCATTCGCCGTCCCCCTGCCCCTCCCGAACGGCAGGCAAAGCTGGGGCCTTTCGCCAATCCAGGCCGTTGATGATCAGCTCGGGATTCTGCAGCGGAGTGGTGCCGGTATTCTCGATGACGACCCGGAGCTGTAGCCGACGCGTCTGTGCGCCTCCATGCGCATACCCGCGTGGGTCGATCAGATCCCCTTCCTCAATCGCGGACTCCAGAACGACCATGTGCGGCCGGTTTGCCTGGAGGTGCGCGACGTTCCCCGCTGCGCCCGCGCTACCTGCACAGCTCAGCACCAGTGCGCACCCAAGTGCCCCGCGACCGCGGATCGAGCAGAGCAATGGGAGCATGGCGGCGGGATGATAAGAATGCGCCGGGTGCCGACAAGGAAATAGCCGGCAACCGCTGGCGCATCTACATGCCGACACATTGTGGCTTTTGCGCCGCTCGCAATGCCGCTAAAAGCCCGCATGCTCCGACTGCTCGCCGTGTTTCTTGTCTCGCTCGCCATGGCTCAAGGCGGTCGCGCCGAGCCTGCAAAGGTGGCGCCCGGGAGCAAAAAAGATGAACCGATGGTCGATCTGGCGAAGGTTTATCCCCGGATCGTGATCGGCCTCCGCTACGCGACGGCGAACAACGTCACGGGGCATTTGATCTACCCGGCAGACGCCCGCTGTTTTGTGCGGAAGAGCGTCGCTGATCGGCTCGAAAGGGCGCGTCTGTTTCTGCGGGACCATGGCGCGAACCTCAAAATTTGGGACGGCTATCGACCCGCTTGGGCGCAGAAGATCCTCTGGGAGGCAATCCGCAACCGCGAATACATCGGCGATCCAAAACTCGGAGGCTCCCTGCATACCTGGGG